>DASQDA010000649.1:0-9533 GCA_035634435.1 Polyangiaceae bacterium | reverse complement strand
GTCACACAGCCTGCCGTTCGTGACTTCTTTGACGCGTTCGATGATGGCGTGGTGGTCCTCCATGGGTATGACCTCGGTTGCGCCCATCTCCCGCGCCAGGGAAAGCGAGAAGGGACGCCTGGAGATCGCAATCACCTTGGCGCCCGCGAGGCTGGCCAAGCGGATCAAGATTGCGCCCAAGAAACCGATGCCGATGATGGCCACCACCTGGCCCGCACGAATGCGGCTGCGCTCGTAAATGTTCATGGCGCAGCCGAGCGGCTCTCCCGGAAAGGGCACGTCAGCGAACGCACTCGGAAGCCTGACCAGCGCGTCTTGCGGAGCAATGTCGTATTCGGCGTAGGCGTTGTAGGAGACCGCAGCGATCAGATCGCCGGGGTTGACGGTGGTCACTTCCTTGCCGACGTCCTCGACCACGCCCCAAGCCTCATGCCCGGACTCGCCGGGGCCCAGCGGATACTTGGTCCAGGGCAGACCGAACCACGGACCCAGATTCGAAGCGCAGATACCGCAGCCTTGCACTCGGAAGCGCACGTCCCGCGGGCCAGGATCCTGCACCTCGACGTTCTCGATCTCGATCTGGCACGGCGCGACGATGCGAGCAGCACGCATCCGGCGAGTCCCAACAACACTCATGCCGCGATCTCTGCTCGGCATGAACGCTAGTGTCAAGCTAACAATGCCTGCGTCACTAGGCACTCGTCGTTGCGAATCGACACTTCGACAAACTCGGTATCGCTTCTCGTCACGCGCGTGAAACGCTCAGGAGCGCTGCAGCGGGCGCGCGTGTCTCGATCAGGAGCACTGCAAGAAAAGCGTGAAATCGCGGGCGGATGGGGGAAATCACCCACTTGACATCACCAGCTCAGACGTACAAACCTTTCGCTCCCCGAGCAAAGGTCACCAGCTGATGAGATATCGAGTCTTAATAACCGGAGGAGCTGGATTCATTGGCTCACATCTGGTTGATGAGCTTCTCCGACAGGGACACCAGACTCGAATATTGGACAATTTGAGCCCCCAAGTGCACGGGCCGAACGCCAGCCGGCCGGGCTATCTCGACGCACGCGCCGAGCTCCTCGTGGGGGACGTTCGCGAAGCCTCCGACGTGCGGCGCGCGCTCGAAGGCATCGACGCCGTGGTGCACCTGGCCGCGGCGGTTGGCGTTGGCCAGAGCATGTATGAGATCGCCGAATACACCTCGGTGAACAACCTGGGGACGGCCGTGTTGCTGGAGCAACTCGCGCGCCAACCGGTGCGGCGCCTCGTGGTGGCCTCCAGCATGAGTATCTACGGCGAGGGTCGTTATGCCGACGCTGCGGGCAACCACTACGACCGCGCGGAGCGTACGCTGGCGGACCTGCGCAGCGGCCACTGGGAGCCGCGGGCGGCAAGCAGCACCGACTTGATACCGGTGGCGACACCTGAGGAGAAGGTGCCGGCGCTGTCCTCGGTCTACGCGCTGTCCAAGTACGACCAAGAGCGCCTGTGTCTGATGATTGGCCGGGCGTACGGCATTCCGGCGGTCGCGCTGCGTTTCTTCAACACATATGGGCCTCGGCAGGCGCTTTCGAACCCGTATACGGGTGTGTTGGCCATCTTTGCTTCACGGCTGCTGAACGGGAAGGCCCCGCTGCTGTTCGAAGACGGCAAGCAGCGACGGGACTTCGTCAGCGTCCATGACGTGGCGCGAGCCTGCACCCTGGCTCTGGAATCGGAAGCCGCCGTGGGCAGCGCCATCAACGTGGGCAGCGGGCATTCGATCAATATAGCCGAGGTCGCGCAACGGCTCGCCGAAACGCTCGATCGTACTTCGATTCGAGCCGAGGTCACCGGGCAACACCGCGTTGGTGACATCCGTCATTGCTTCGCGGACATCACCAAAGCCCGCGAGCTGCTCGGGTATAGCCCCCGTGTCTCGCTGACCGAAGGCATGGCGGAGCTCGGCCAATGGTTGCGCAGCGAGCGTGCCGAGGATCGCTTCGACGCCGCACGCCGCGAGCTCGAAACACGTGGTTTGACCCTATGAAGCGGGAGCCCTGAAGAAGTATGACCAGTCTCGCTTCGGAATACGCTCTCATCACCGGCGGCGCCGGCTTCATCGGCACCAATCTGGCGCAGCGCTTGGTCCAGGAGGGCCGTCGCGTGGTCGTGCTCGACAACCTGTCGCGGCCTGGAGTCGAGGCCAACGCCGAGTGGCTGAGGTCGCTTGGCTCCGACAAGGTCACGCTAGAACGCGAGGACTGCCGCAACTTTCCGCGCGTGCTCGAGCTGGTGCGTGGAGCGAGCGAGGTCTATCACCTGGCAGCTCAGGTGGCGGTGACAACGAGCCTGGTCGACCCGGTGCAGGACTTCGAGGTCAATGCCGGCGGCACCCTGAACGTGCTGGAAGCGCTGCGGCGGTTGGGCGGCAAGAAACCGTTGGTGTTCACCTCTACGAACAAGGTTTACGGCGCGCTGCCCGAGGTCGAGCTTCACAACACGGGCACGCGGTACGAGCCCGTCAACGCGGCCACTGCCGAAAGCGGCATCGACGAACGTCAGCCGTTGGACTTCCACAGCCCCTATGGCTGCTCCAAGGGTGCTGCCGATCAGTACGTGCTCGACTATGCGCGAAGCTTCGGAATTCCTGCGGTGGTCTTCCGGATGAGCTGTATCTACGGTCCCCACCAGTGTGGGAACGAGGACCAGGGCTGGGTCGCTCACTTTTTGAAGCGCGTACTATCCGACGAGACGATCACCGTCTTTGGCAACGGCCTTCAGGTGCGAGACGTGCTGTACGTCGATGATCTCGTCAGCGCCTTTCTGCTGGCTCGGGACAACGCCGCGGAGCTCCGCGGCCAGGCCTTCAACATGGGCGGTGGGCCCCGCAACACCGTCAGCTTGCTGGAGCTGCTCGAGCAAATCCGAACGCTTTGTGGGCGGGAGCCGCGCGTGCGGTTCGAGCCATCGCGCGTGGGCGATCAGCGTTACTACGTGTCGAGCTTCCAGAAGTTCCGCGCCTTGACCGGCTGGGCGCCGGCTGTGGCAGTCAATGACGGCCTTCGTAAGCTGCACGATTGGCTCCTGCAGAGCGCAAGCGCCTTGTCGCGGGCCCGGGCCGAGACCGATCCAAGACCCCTCCCTTCGCAATCCACCGCCGCTCAGGCCAGCTGATGCTGAGGCCGGCAGACTCGGTATCGAGCCCACGCGTACTCATGACCACCGATACCGTCGGCGGAGTATTCCACTACGCGCTCGGACTGTGCCGCGCCTTTTCCAACGCCGGCGTGCAGGTGGGCCTGGCCAGCATGGGTCCGGCGGCAAGCAGCGACCAGCGAGCTCGATTGGCCGAGATACCCGGTCTGACCTTCTTCGAGAGCGAGTTCGAGCTCGAATGGAAGGACGAACCCTGGAGTGACGTGGGCCGAGCTGGTGACTGGCTGCTGGGCGTCGCTGCCAAGCTCCAACCGGACCTCGTGCATCTCAATGGTTATTGCCACGCACAGCTCGATTGGCGCGTGCCGACGCTCGTCGTCGCGCATTCTTGCGTCGCCTCCTGGTGGCAAGCCGTGCTGGGCGAACCTGCGCCGGAGCGCTATGCAGAGTACCGCCGCCGTGTGGGCGAGGGCCTCGCGTCCGCTGACGCCGTGGTAGCACCCAGCCATGCCATGCTCGAGGCTCTCCAGCAGCAGCATGGTCGTCAGGAGCGCGCACACGTCATCCCCAACGGCATCGAGCCCGCGCTCTTTCGCAGCGCGGCCAAAGAACCTTTCTTTCTCGCCGCAGGACGCCTGTGGGACCAGGCCAAGAACCTGACACTGCTGCAGCAGGCAGTCAGCGAGCTGCCGTGGCCGCTCCATCTGGCCGGTGAGGCGCCGCCGTCTACGTCGAGCCCCAGCGGGATGAGGCTACTCGGTCGCCTGCCCCAGGCGGAGCTGGCCTCGGAGATGAGCCGAGCGTCGGTCTTCGTGCATCCGGCCAAGTACGAGCCATTTGGCCTGGCGCCCCTGGAGGCCGCCGCGTCCGGCTGCGCTCTGCTGCTCGGGGACATCCCTAGCCTGCGCGAGGTCTGGGGCGACGCCGCCGACTACGTGGCTCCGGACGACCTCGCCGCCCTGGTGACGAAAGCTCGACGCCTGGCGCTCGACCACGATCATCGGATGAGCATGGCCCGACGCGCCCATCAGCGTGCGCAGCGGTTTCGGCTAGACACCAGCGCTCGCGCCTACCTGCGGCTGTATGCCGAGCTCGGCACCGGCTCCGTGTTCGCGGCCGTCGGCAGCCCACGCACTCGGCCAAAGAGTCACGCTCGGCCGGGTCCTGTGCGGCTCGAGGAACCCCGATGAAGATCGTCCTTTTCTGCCATTCCCTGCTCTCGGACTGGAATCACGGCAACGCTCACTTCCTGCGCGGCGTGGTGGTGGAGTTACAAGCGCGTGGGCATGTCGTGCGGGTGTTCGAGCCGGTGGACGCCTGGAGCGTGCAAAACTTGCTTGCCGACGTTGGCCGCATCCCAACGGAGGAGCTCGACACTCACTATCCCTCACTGGACATCACTCGCTACGACGCGAGCTCGCTCGATTTGGATTCGGCAACCCACGACGCCGACTTGGTGCTGGTCCACGAGTGGAGCACGCCCGAGCTCGTTGCCGGCCTAGGGGCTCGGCGAGCGGGCGGCGCGCGTCACCGCTTGTTGTTTCACGACACGCATCATCGGATCGTGAGCGAGCCGCATGCCATTCAACGCCTCGATCTTTCGGGGTACGACGGCATTCTGGCCTTCGGCGAGGCGGTCCGCGAGCGCTACGTGACGCTCGGCTGGGCAAATCGCGTGTGGACCTGGCATGAAGCGGCCGACACTCGCGTTTTCAAGCCTGTCGCTCCACGAGCCCCGCAGGACGATCTGGTGTGGATTGGCAACTGGGGTGATGACGAACGGACGCGCGAGCTGTCGGAGTTCTTGCTGGGGCCAACACGGCAGCTTGCTCTCCAGGGCAGCGTCTACGGCGTTCGTTATCCCACCGAGGCCATCGAGGCAGTGGGCGCCGCAGGCCTCGTGTACCGCGGGTGGTTGCCCAACTACCGAGTGCCCGAAGTTTTTGCGCAGCACCGAGTCACGGTGCATGTGCCGCGCCGGCCCTACGCGGAAGCGCTGCCCGGAGTGCCAACCATCCGCGTCTTCGAGGCGCTCGCCTGTGGCATTCCCCTGATCAGCGCGCCGTGGTCCGACGCGGAGGGCCTCTTTGCAGAGGGTGATTTCGTGCGAGCCCGTGACGGCGCCGAGATGGGCCGCGCGCTGGCGCGCCTGCGAGCAGACCCCGCCGAGCGCGCGGAGCTCTCTGCGCGCGGCCTGCGAACCATCCTGGCACGACACACCTGCGCACACCGCGTGACCGAGCTTCTCGGCATTGCAGCTGCTCTAGGCACCTCGCCGCGCGCAGGCGCGTCGCAGGTGGCAAAACCAGCGGAGATCACGGCATGGGATTGAACATCGCGTTTTTCGGCTCAAGCCTCGTATCGGCGTACTGGAACGGCGCTGCGACGTACTACAGGGGCATTCTGCGAGCTTTACACGCTCGCGGACACCGCGTCGTGTTCTACGAGCCCGACGCGTACTCCCGGCAGGAACATCGCGACATCGCCGACCCCGATTACGCCGAGGTGGTGGTTTACCCCGGCGTTGGTAACGACGGCGTGAGCGCTGCTCTCGAGCGCGCGCGAGACGCGGACCTGGTAGTCAAAGCGAGCGGCGTCGGCGTCTTCGATGAGCTCCTGGAAAGCGCCGTGCTCGAGCTGCGGCGGCCCAGCCAGGCCATCGTTTTCTGGGACGTCGACGCGCCGGCCACGCTCGAGCGCGTGCACGGCAATGCCGAAGACCCTTTCCGGAGAGCCATACCCGCATTCGACTTGATCTTCACATACGGTGGCGGCCCGCCCGTCATCGAGAGCTATACGCAGCTCGGTGCTCGTTCCTGCGTACCTATTTACAACGCGCTCGATCCTTCGACGCACCACCCGGAGGCGGCTGAGGCGCGCTTCGCGGGAGACCTGGGCTTTCTCGGCAATCGCCTGCCCGACCGCGAGGCGCGCGTCGACCACTTCTTCTTCGACGTGGCGCGCAAGCTACCCGAGCAGACGTTCGTTCTGGGCGGGAGCGGCTGGGACGACAAAGCCAAGCCCGCGAACGTTCGTTATGTGGGCCACGTTTACACCCACCAGCACAACGCCTTCAATGCTTCGGTCGGGGCCGCCTTGAACATCAGCCGCGACAGCATGGCCAAGGTGGGCTTCTCGCCAGCAACGCGGGTGTTCGAGGCTGCTGGCGCGGGCGCCTGCATCCTCAGCGATGCGTGGGAGGGCATCGATCAGTTCCTCGAGCCCAATCGTGAAATCTTGGTGGCTAGCAACACGGATGAGGTCGCTGCGCATCTCTCCCGACTGACCCCCGCAATGCGCCGGCAGATTGGCGAGGCTGCTCGCCAACGCGTGCTCAATCAGCACACCTACACGCAACGCGCCGTCGAGGTAGAGCGCGCGCTCGGAGTCTCGCAACGGCCGGCCAGCATGGAGCTTGCGTCGTGAGCCAGCCGTTGCGTCTGGCGTTCTTGGGTCTCTCGATCACGTCCTCGTGGGGCAACGGGCATGCGACGACCTATCGCGCCCTCGTGCGCGCATTGCACGCTCTGGGCCACGAGATCACGTTCCTCGAGCGCGATGTTCCGTGGTACGCCGAGAACCGGGACGAGCTCGCGCCGGCTGGCTGCACTGTCGAGCTTTACTCGTCTCTCGCCGATCTCCAGGCGCGCTTCGCGCCACTGGTGCGTCAGGCAGACGCAGTGGTCGTCGGCTCCTACGTGCCGGACGGCGCGGAGGTTCTCGAATGGGCCATCGATACGGCCCAGGGCCTCACGTTGTTCTACGACATCGATACACCGATCACGCTGGCACGCCTGGAAGCCAACGAGAAGGGCTACATCGCTCGCGAGAGCGTGCCGAAGCTGGACGCCTATCTTTCGTTTACCGGCGGCCCGACCCTGGAGCTCATCGAGCAACAGCTGGGCGCGCCCGTCGCCCTCCCCCTTTACTGCTCGGTCGACCCCGAGCTCTACACCGGAGCCGACGTCGCCCCGCATCGCGACCTCGGGTATCTGGGCACCTACAGCGCCGACCGCCAGCCCGCGCTCGATCGCCTGCTGACGGAGCCCGCGCGCAAGTTCGCTGAAGGACGCTTCGTGGTGGCCGGACCTTGTTACCCGGCGCTGCCCTGGCCGCCCAATGTCGAACGCGTGGAGCATATTCCGCCCGGGCAGCACCCGCAGTTTTACACTTCGCTGCGCTACACGTTGAACGTAACGCGCGCGGACATGGTGCGGCTCGGCTATTCGCCCAGCGTGCGTCTGTTCGAAGCGGCCGCCTGTGGCGTGCCCATCATTTCGGACCGCTGGGAAGGTATGGAGCATTTCTTCGAGCCCCAGACGGAGATCTTGCTGGCCGACACCACGGATCAAGTCCTGGACTACCTCTGCAACTTGCCGGAGGCGACACGCCAGGCCGTGGCGCAGGGAGCACGCAACCGCGTCCTTCGCCAGCACACGTCGGCCCACCGAGCGCGCCAGCTCGAGCACTACTTGCGGGAGCTTGCGGCGGGCCGTTCCCGCGCGCTGCGCGCCTCACGCGCACAAGAGGGAAGGACGCGGCGCGCTTCGGACTCCAGCTTCGCCGCCGGCACAGGTGCAGAGCCATGACCAGCCGCATCCAGCGCGACGTCGAACGATTGAGTCCCTGGTTTCACAATCTGCATCTTCCCGATGGTACGCAGACGTGCCCCCAGCATCCGCTCGGTGACTTCCCGCGCTTCAAGTGGAAGCAGCTGGCCGCCCATCTACCCGAGAATCTGCAGGGCCAGACTGTGCTGGACATCGGCTGCAATGCTGGCTTTTACAGCTTCGAGCTAGCCCGCCGGGGCGCTCGTATCACGGCCCTGGATATGAACGACCACTACCTCGCCCAAGCTCGCTGGGCGGCGGAGGTCCTGGGCCTCTCCCACCAGATCGAGTTCGAGCGGCGCCAGGTCTACGACCTTTCACGCACCAACCGACGCTGGGACATCGTGTTGTTCCTGGGCGTGCTCTATCACCTGCGTTATCCACTGCTCGGGCTCGACATCGTGTCGCGCTGCGCCCGAAAGACGCTGGTGCTGCAGAGCCTCACTGCTCCGGATGCCGATCCCAAGGACTTTGCCCGCGACTACCCCCTGGATGAGCGGCAGCCTCTGACGGAGCCCGGCTGGCCGCGCTTGTCGTTCATCGAGCATGCGATCGCTGGCGATCGGACGAACTGGTGGGCTCCGAACGCCGCGTGTCTCGAAGCCATGCTGCGTTCCACGGGCATGCGCGTGCTACAGCGGCCCCAAGACGAGTTCTACATCTGTGAGCCGGATCCCGACTCCGATTCGAACATGTGGCGATGGAACGAAAGCGAGTTTCGGGCCGCCGCGGGCGCCACCGGCGAGCAGCCAGCACCAGGCAATGAAAGAGGATCGCAATGACCGAACAAGTGCAAGGCGACGTGGCGAAACTGCGGATCGTTGTCACGGGCGGGGCCGGGTTCATCGGTTCTCACCTGTGCCGCCGGCTGCTGACGCAGGGTCACGAGGTCATTGCCATCGACAGCTTCATCACTGGCTCGCGAGACAACGTTCAGGAGCTCGCGACCCATCCTGCCTTCAGCCTGCGCGAGCGCGACATCGTCCGCGGCGTGGCCGACGTGGTGAGCGGCAGAGTGGATCGTGTCTACAACTTGGCATGTCCTGCCAGCCCGCCGGCGTATCAACGGGACCCCATCCACACCACGCTCACGAACGTGGTGGGCACGCATGGCGCCTTGCGCCTGGCGGAGCGCTGGGGCGCGCGGTTCCTGCAAGCCTCGACGAGCGAGGTGTATGGCGATCCGGACGTCCACCCACAACCGGAGGATTACCGCGGAAACGTCTCGACCACGGGTCCGCGGGCCTGTTATGACGAGGGTAAGCGCTGCGCGGAGTCGCTGGTGATGGACTATCGCCGTGTACGCGGCCTGCCCGTCCGCATCGCCAGGCTCTTCAACACGTACGGCCCCAACATGGCAGCGGACGACGGCCGCGTGATCAGCAACTTCATCGTGCAGGCGCTGCGCGGCGAGGCTCTGACGGTCTATGGCGACGGCAGCCAGACACGCAGCCTGTGTTACGTCGACGACACCATCGAAGGCCTACTTGCGCTGATGGAATGCTCCAGCGCGCCGGGGCCCGTGAACTTGGGCAACCCTGAAGAGCTCAGCATTCTGGAGATCGCCGAGCGGGTGATTGCGGCGGTGGGGCGCGGTCGCATCGTGCGACGAGCATTGCCCGAAGACGACCCCAAGCGTCGCCGTCCGGACATCGACCTCGCGCAGCGCTCCTTGGGCTTCCGTCCGAAGGTGTCCTTCGAGGAAGGTCTCCGCGCAACCGTCGCCTACTTTGAGCAGAAGCTCCGGGGCGGCGAGACGCTGCTGTCCACGGGCTGAAACGTCAT
>DASQDA010000648.1:0-2505 GCA_035634435.1 Polyangiaceae bacterium | reverse complement strand
TGGTCCCGGTACCTGGCGGTCTGGGCGTGGTGGAGGGCATCCTCCGGGAGCAGCTCGTGCGTATCAATCGGGTGAGTGAGGGCGCCGCCACTGGCTCGATGATCCTGATCCGCATTGCCACGCTCTGGTGGGCGGTGCTCGTGGGCTTCATCGCCCTCTGGCTGCTGCGCCTCCGCTATCCACGCGAGCTCGGCGATGCCAGCGAGCTTGCTACCGCACTCCCGGCACGCGCACCCGTCACGCAGCCGCCTCCGCCGCCGGGCGGCTGAGCTCAGTCCTTGCTCGCCAGCGCCCGCAGCTCGGCGAGAGCTTCCAGCATGTCCGCTGGCAGAGGGCTCTCGAGACGCACTTGCTCGCCGGTGCGCGGATGCTGGAACCCCAAGACGGCTGCATGCAACGCTTGTCGGCTCAGCTTCTGGGCAGTTGGCGCGAGCTCCTCGGGGATGCCGGGTCTGCGGTAGAGCGCGTCCCCGAGCAGCGGCGTGCTGGTCTGTTCCAGCAAGTGCACGCGGATTTGGTGCGTGCGACCGGTTTCGAGGCGACACTCGACGAGCGCAGCACGACTGCCTGCCAGCGCCTCGAGCACCCGTACGTGGGTGACGGCGGGCTTTCCTTCACGGACGCGCGATGTGAAACGCAAGCGCGAGCGCCGATCGCGCCCGTGCAGCGTTCGTATCGCGCCCGGGCGGGGTACGCCGAGGGTGATGGCTAGATAGCGGCGTTCGACGCTGTGCTGGGCGAGCTGAAGCTTCAAGCCCTCCCGCGCTTCGTCTGTCTTGGCGATCACGAGCAGACCGCTCGTGTCCTTGTCGATGCGGTGAACGATGCCAGGGCGAATCGAGCTCTTCGCGTCCTCGGGGTCGAGGGTCAAGCGCTGGAAAGCGCCCCGTGCCAGCAGGCCGTTCACCAACGTACCGACGCGGTGACCGCGAGCCGGATGCACCACGAGCCCGGCAGGCTTGTCCACAACGAGCAGGTCCTCGTCTTCGAAGACAACCGCGAAGGCGACGCCGTCGTCGGCAACAGCCTCGCTCGAGGGCGCCTCCCCTGGGTCGACGTCAATCGTGTTCCCGCGGCCAACCTCGTCACGTGCACGGCAGGGCCGCCCGTCGATCTGGACGCGCCCTTGCTCAATCCAGCGCTGGATGGTGGCCCGGGAAAGACCTTGGCACAGCCGTGCAAGGACCTTGTCGACACGGCCGCGCTCGACCTCCGGGCCAAGCACCAACCGCTGCGGCTTCACCAAATGCGACTCTTAATGTGCCCCTTCGACTTCACGAGGATGTCGACCAGGGCGCGATCGTAAAAGTTACGGTGGTAAAGGTCAGGGGAAACGCGGCTCTTGTACAGCGCGCGGCCCTCCTCCACTTCCTCGGACAGCTCGTCGAAGAGCCGATCGCCCTCGATGCCTCGGATGATCTTCTCCTCGTTGTAAAGTGAGAGGTCACTGGCGATGGCGCGGGCCAAACGGCGAGCAGCTTCCTCGGTCTCGATCAGCGGCATGGTTCCGCCAGTATCACCCGCCAGCGTCGTGCCTGTCAAAACTCGGACGCTCCGGGGCCGCTGCCAGCGCTTGGCCCAGCAAGGCGATGAGTAGAGGCACGCACACGAGCCCATATCGCCCCGCTCCGAAGAAGACGGCATGCGTGCTGGCGGTAGCCGCCACGCAGGCAGCACCAAGAGCCACCGCCGGGCTGCGCGCGAGCTGGCGGCCGAGCACGCTGGCAACGACGACCAGCAGCATATAGGCGACCCAGGCATAGCGGATGAAAAGAAACGGTACCGCCACGGCGACGAGGAAACGCCTCATACGTCGGCCTGGACCTGCAACGCGCGCGAGCGCGATGAGACACGCGAGCAGTAAAAGGCGCTGGAAGACCGCTTCCGCCAGACCGAGCGTCAGCTTGGCGCGCTCGCCAAAAGCCAGTGCATTGGAAGCGTGGAGATAGTGCCCGGGAGCACCCGACCAGTCGAACGTCGCCGAGAGCTTACGCGGGACCAGCGCAAGAAAATGCGCGGGGTGCTCGAGCACGTTGCGCAGCCCCGCCTGGCCAAAGCACTGGTCCTTCTCGGCTTCGCCATAGACGGAGCGGCACTCCGCGGGCACGCCCAGGTCGTCGATTGAAACCCAGGCACCGGTCGCCTTCGGAGCCGAGCCAATGAAGAGGTTCCACCCTCCATTGGCGCTGACGAATACGCAACGATCGAGCTTGTCACAGTTGCGAGCCGTCCAGGGCAAACACACCGCGAGCGCGAGGGCCGTCACCGCCGCGGCACCCCGCACACGCGCGCCCAGCGCAGGGCCACGGGCGAAAAAGCCAAACAGCGGCACGAGGATCAGCGCCTGGGGCCGGATCAGCACCAGCACCCCTGCGCTCAGGCCCACGGCGCACAGCAGCAGGTGAGGTCTGTGTCCCTGGCTCGCGCGGACGGCCAGCGCTGCCACGATGGCGAAAAGTGCGGCCGTTACCCCTTCTGTCATCAAGGCCGGGGTGTAGAAGAGCA
>DASQDA010000647.1:0-2119 GCA_035634435.1 Polyangiaceae bacterium | reverse complement strand
AGAGAGCTTCGAGCGCGCTTGCGACGGACAATCGCGCGCGAGCCGCGGACGCGCCCGGCCGGATGTACGTGTCGGGGCGATAGTCTTCGGCGCCCTACTGAGCTACGGCCTCTTCGTTCCCCCTCGAGCAAGCCACGCAATGCGTCGAACCCTCCGCCAGCTCCTGCGTTCTCTCTCCAGCCCGAAAATCCGAGCTTAGATGTACCAGTTTGCGCAATTCCTCGTCTGGTACCTGGTGTTCGTTTTCAGTACCACGTGCCACGAAGCCGCACATGCCTTCGTCGCCCACCGTGGGGGCGACAACACGGCCTATTCTCACGGTCACGTGACGCTCGATCCGCTACCCCATATTCGACGTGAGCCGTTCGGCATGGTGCTCGTACCAATCCTCTCGTTCGTCCAACTCGGGTGGATGATCGGTTGGGCGTCGGTGCCGTACGATCCGCAATGGGGCAGCCGCTACCCGAGACGCTGGGCCGTGATGTCGCTGGCCGGGCCGGCCACCAACTTTCTGCTCGCTCTGGTCGCCTTCGTCGCGCTGCGCGCGCTCAGCTCCGCCGGCTACTTCCACCTCGAGAACGTGGGTGGCACCTCCGTTGGTCTCGTTCAGCTGCCGATAGGCACGGAATTGAATTCGGCTCAAGGCGCGCTCGCGCTGGCACTCAGCGTCATGTTGCAGATGAACGTCATTCTCGGTCTGTACAATCTAATGCCCATTCCGCCGCTCGATGGCGCGGCCGTGGTGGAGGGGTTGGCGCCTCCGGTGGTTGCGAGGCTGTATGCTCGCTTCCGAGAGATTCCCATGGCCCCCTTGCTGGGGCTCCTCCTCGCCTGGTGGACCTTCCCCATCCTCATGCGGCCGGCATTCAGGTTGATGGCGATCGCGCTGTATTCCTGAAGCGGCGCCCGCTCACACGTGACGCCGAAGCCCAGCAGGAAGGCGGCGCGGGCCCCTTCGCAGCGCGCGCGTGACGTCAGTCGCGGAGCAGCTGCACGCTGCGCTCGGCATGCAGCTTCGCCAGCGCGACGGCTTCGATTTGTCGCACGCGCTCGCGTGTGACGTTCAGCAGGGTGCTGGTGCGCTCGAGTGGCTGAGCTCCTGACTCAGCAACGTCCAACGCGCAGCTTTCAGCGAGCTCCCAAACTTCGAGATCCGGGAAGTTGAGCTTGATGGTGCCGGTGGACGGCGACACGTCCAGATACAGGTGGTGCCGACAGGCTACGTAGGGGCAAGGTCGCGGTCCGTTCTGGCACTCGTTTCGGAGACGCGGGCGCTGCAGCGACGCTTCGAGCTCGAGCGAGCGTCGGGCTGCGCGTTCGCGTTCGTCGCGACCGACACGTGCGACACGGATGCTGCGCGAACGCAGCGAGCGTCGTGCGCTCGCGGATGTCTTGCCGTGTTCGCGGGCACGCGGCGCTGCCTGCAGCTCGCCCGATGCGCTGACGTGTCCCATCGGAGACGTAAGCTGCCCTAGCTGAGCGAAGATGGAAATAGCCGTTGCGCGGTCAGCCACAAGCAGGGAGCATATGGACCTACACTGCTCGTGCTTGCGTGTTGCGAATCGGTGTCAACGCCCGGCCAACGCGCAGTCACTGCGTTGCCGCTCGGCGGGCGGTCGCCACCTCAAGAGGCGCGCGCTCGGACGCTCAAGCCGCTGATTGCTCGGGAACGGGGCTTGCGGCTGTGCCACCATCGCGGGGTGGCCGCGTCGCTCGCACTTCCAGGTCGATGAGCGATTCGACGACCGGCACGCACCCGCCGCAGCCGGTCCCGGCGCCACAGACCTCAGCGACCTCGTCGAGTGAATCGGCGCCTTGGCGCACACACTGACGGATGGTCCGATCACATACCCGATGACAATGGCAAACCAGCACTCTGTGTTGACTCCAGGTGACTTGACGATAGCCTGTTGAAAGTGATTGTCAATATCAGGCGGCCCGCGCTCCGGGGTTTAAAGCGGCGCCCAGCAGCGCCTCCGCTGGATTTTTTCGCGCCAAGCGCCACCCGAGCGCTGCCGGGGCCGACTGTTCGGCTGAGGCGGGTCGCCGGAACACGACCGCGGCGGCGCGCGTGCAGCGGGGGATTCTCTCCCTCGCGCTGGGTCCCTGGAGCGCTGCG
>DASQDA010000646.1:0-2440 GCA_035634435.1 Polyangiaceae bacterium | reverse complement strand
GATCCGGGCTCGGTGTGGTGTCCACGACCTCAGCGCACGCGCCGTCGTCGCCACCGCCATCGCCCCCCGTGCCGGCGCCGGCCGTCGAGGGTGCCCCCGCGCTGGCGCTCGCGCCTCCGCTGCCGCTAGCGCTGCTCGAATCGGCATCATTGCCCCCGGAACCGCCGCAGGCGCTGCACAGCGAGAGAACCAGCCACAGAGAAGGCCTCGGCATGCGCCAAGCATACCGCGGCCGGGCTGTCTGCACTGTGCGTTTCGGCATCCAGGGCGTGCCGTCGAGCTCGTCCCGGCGCTCGCTTGAACGGGTACGGCGCGTCTAAGCTGCCATGCGCAGCGCAGTTCGCCCTGCGACCGGCAGCTGACGACGGTAGGTGCCCGGTGCAACGCGGTGGTGTCGTTTGAAGGCGCGACCGAACGCAAACTCCGACTGGTAGCCGACCCGAGCAGCAACCTCCGCCAGACCGGCATCCGAGCTCACAAGCAGCTCGGATGCCAGCTGCATGCGGCGGTTCGCGAGGTAACGCATGGGCGAGAGCTGCAGCATGCGCACGAACTGCCGTGCGAAGACCGGCCGTGACAGGCCGACCGCGCGCGCCAGGAGCTCGACCGTCCAGTACTTCGACAGATCCGCCTCGAGGAGCTCTAGCGCGCGCTCGATACGAGCATCGCGAATCGGACGTCCCCAGCGTGGGCGCGGCACGCACTTGGCCATCCTCGCCACGTACACGAGCAGGCTGCGAAAAAGCAGGGTGAGCAAGGCTTCACTGCAAGGTTTCGAAAGCTCGACCTCGTCGGCGATCAAGCGGAGCACAGCCCCGAGCGGCCGATCGCCTCTCACTACCTGGTCGGAAAAATGCCGTGTCTTGCCGCCATGCAGCAGCGAGAACGCAGTGCCATCGCTACCTCCGGCAAACGTGACGCGCACCACCAGCTCGGGTCTTCCCGCGGGCGCGCTTGCAATGACGCGCAGTCCGCATCGGTCGCGTTCGACACGCACACTCAGCTCGGAGTCCGCCAGGGACTTCCCAGGGTCGTCAGGCGAGAGCATGCGCCAAGCTTGCCCGGCGGCGCGCGGGTCGTCCACTCGTCTCCACCCCGCGAGAGCCGCGGATCAATGTTCGAGAGCGGCTGATATGGCGCCGATCCACGCCCGGCCCACATGCTCCGGCATGACCTCCAGCCGAGCTTTGCGTGCAGGCGCCGCCGAAGCGTCCGACAAACGTCCTCTCCCACCGCTCATCGGCGAGCACCTCTTCGCCAGCCGCACCGTGCTCGTGTTCGGTGAGATCAACATGAGCCTGGCCGAGTCGGTCACCGCCCAGCTGCTCGCGCTGGCCGCGCAGAGTGGCGACCCCATTCGCATCGTCATCAATTCTCCCGGCGGGCACGTGGAGTCCGGCGATACCATTCACGACGTCGTCCGCTTCGTCGAGGCCGAGGTGCGGGTCGTCGCCACGGGCTGGTGCGCGAGCGCGGGCGCGCTCATCTTCGCCGCCGCCCGGCGTGAAAACCGTCTGGCCTTGCCGAACACACGCTTCCTCTTGCACCAACCGCTCGGTGGCGTGGGTGGTCCCGCCTCCGACGTCGAGATCGAAGCCCGCCAGATCCTGCTGATGCGCGAGCGGCTGAACCGCATCTTCGCCAGCGCCACGGGACAGTCGCTGCTGAAAATCGCCCTCGACACGGAGCGCAACCACTGGATGTCTGCCGAAGACGCGCTCGCCTACGGCCTCGTCGGTCGCATCCTCGAACCCGGCGATGAGCTCGGGCTACGTCCGCGAGCCCGCTAAGATTCTGAGGGCCACGGTAGCGGCAAACGGCGCGACGACACGCTGCCCGTCCGGACTGGGAGCCGGAACAGGCGTGCATTAGCGCCACGCCAAGCCGATGCTGGTTGACGGGCGAGCAGCATCGAGCAGATTGCCGCTGAGGAGCATGCATCCAACCTTGCGCAGCGTACTGGTCGGCCTGGACTCGTTCGTGTCGGAGGCGCACCGCCATGCCCGCCGCTCGCTGGCGCGGGCGGAAGGCGTTCGCATCGTGCCCTATCGGGGGTGGGCGGCGCCGGGCAAGGTGGTGGCTCTGGGCCGCGCCATTCAAGCCGATCTTCGTCTCGAGGAGCGGCTCTGCAACTCGCCGCGCGTGCTGCGTGTAGCGTACGAGCGGTTCGCGACCCTGGAAGCGCGTTCCGTACCGGTGCGCGTCTCCTGGCAGGAACACAGCGTCACAGTCGCGAGCGACGCGGCCGGCTTCATCGAGGTGAGCTTCCCGCTCGATAGCGCGGTGCCCAACCACACCACGCGCGCGGAGATGGTCGCCGCCGACGTCGAGGGTGCCGAAGCAGCTAGCACCGACGTGCTCGCCTTCCGTCCCGACGCAGCCCTGGGTGTCATCAGCGACATCGACGACACGGTGCTGGAGACGGAGCTCACGAACCCGT
>DASQDA010000645.1:0-8491 GCA_035634435.1 Polyangiaceae bacterium | reverse complement strand
CTGGAATTTCGTCGGGTCTCGCTCCGTCGGGACCCCACGAATTTCTTTGGCGTGTCACGGACTCAGGACACTAGTCAGATCGGACGAGCTCATGACTTCTGGGGCGTTTCGTCGAGTCAGAACCCGAGACAAGCCGCCGAGGAGCGACACGTAGAGACCGTGAACGTCGCCGTTTCCAGTGCCACCCGCGCCGACATCGAGGCGGTTACCGAGCTGATCTCCCAGACGGGCAGCGGCTTCGACGTCGAGCAAGAGCTCGCGCGAGCCTACGCGAAGCTGTGGGTCGCGCGCGTCGGCGGGGCCAACCGCGCGTGTGGCTTCTTGCTGGCCTGGGACGTTGCCGACGAGGTCCACCTGCTCGATCTGGTGGTCGCCCCCGAGCGCCGCCGGGAGGGAGTGGGGCGAGAGCTGCTGAAGACGCTGCTCGATCACGCCCGGGGGCGGGCCGCGCGCTGGGTGCTGCTCGAAGTACGACAGAGCAACCGCGGCGCTCAGCGGCTCTACGAAGGGGCAGGTTTCGCTGTGCATGGCGAGCGGCGCGACTACTACGGCGATGGCGAAGCCGCGCTCGAGATGCGTCTGGAGCTACCCGCGTGCTAGGACTCCAGACCGGGGCTGGTCCGGTCTGGGTTACACGCATGAGTGGCGGCACGAAGTCAGAGCGGGTTGGCCAAGCTCAGCCTTGGTTTGTGCTCGTGGCAGCGGGCTTGCTTGCGCTGAGCGGCTGCGATGCGGTGAAGCCCGAGCCGACCGCCGCGCCCGCCAACGAGCCCAGCCCGAACGCCAGCATCCTGCCTGCACCCCTCGTGAGCGACGACGAGGGGGAAAAAGGCTTGCCACGGGATGCGGGACGGCTGCGCGAAGCGCGTGTGGAAGGTCAGGGCCGTCACCTCGACGCGGGCAGCCTCGAGGCAGTGGCGGTGGACCCCCAGCCGCTGCGCGAAGATCAGCCGCTCGAGCCCGACCTGGCCGTGCGGGAACCCGCCGCTACGACGCTCTTTGCGCGCTTCCGCTGGCTCGATGCGCCCGTCGCGCCACGTGTGCCGGAGACCAACGTCGAGCTCGTGCAGCGGCTGCGCGAGGTGGCTCCGTTCGAGCTGCGACTGGAGCTTTCGGCGGCCGGTCGGCTGCGCGCGTTGTTCGATTCGGACGGCTTCGTCTTGCCGCGCGGTAGCGAGCTGCGCTCGCGCCTCGACGCTTATGGTCATCTGCTGATCTGGGGCT
This sequence comes from Polyangiaceae bacterium, assembly GCA_035634435.1. GTDB lineage: Bacteria > Myxococcota_A > Polyangia > Polyangiales > Polyangiaceae > PMG-095. Next base: position 7,267 of record DASQDA010000645.1, on the reverse strand, counting down.
CGCGCTATCGCATCTTGCCGAGCAGCTCGTTGCGGGCGCTGCTGGCTGAGCGTCGGGTGGACGTGGCCCCCCTCGTGAAGCCCAAGGTGGTGCGCGGAGCCAGCGGCAACCTGCTCGGCAGCGCCACCGAGCGCAGTGAGCTCACGACGCCGCTCGGCCGCTTGTTGCTCGATCAGGCGAGCCTCCCGAACGTTGGCAGATCTGGAGAGCTCGTGTGCCGCTTGCTTGCGGACCTGATCGCGGCCGATCCAGCCAACAGCGTGTGCGCCCGCGGGCTCTTGCCCTTGCGAGCCGAGCTCGTCTCGCCAGGCGGGGGACATCTGCTGTTCGAGGTGCATCGTTTACACCGCAACGCCAGCCTCGAGCTTGGCGATTTCCTGACGCCACCGCGCTCCGCACGCTTCGCGCCCTACGAGCTACCGCCAATCGGCCCGGCGCTGCTCGTCAACTCCGAGCGTCTCGCCGATATCCGACTACGCCCGGCCGCCAGGGGTGAAAAGCCCGACCCCCAAGCGCCAAAGCAGGGAGTTTCCCTGCACAACCGCAGCGAGAATTGTCGTTACGTGTTGCTCGACGGGTTGCTCGTGGCGCGCATGCCCGCTCATTCGGAGCTTCACATCGACACGCTATTGCCCGGAAAATACGTGGTTCACAGCCGAGACTTTCTCGGTATCGACGCGACGCCGCTACGTACCATCGAGTTACCCGCTCGCGTGAGCTTCGGTGAAGCAGTCGAGGCAAGCCGCTGACCGCGGCTCAGCCGTAGTCGGCCTCGGAATAGCGGGTCTCGCCGTAGCCTTCGTCTTCCATTTTCCCACACAGCGCTTCGACGACGATCTCGAGCACCTCGAAGCGCGTGGTGAAGAGGAAGTACTCATCTTCCGCTACGGGTGGGATGCTGGTGAGGCGAGCGTCTATCAACGCGCGGTCCTCGGGAGCTACGCGCAAGTTGGAGCCCGGCCCGTGGTGCTCGCCAGTTCCGTACAGCGCGTCGTAGGCAACCCCGATCGGGTTGAACGCCAGGAACGCAATGTGAGAGCACAGCAACCAATCGCGCTGGTTCGCCGACTCGACACGCCAGAACCCGTCGAAGCGCGCCCGCACCACTTCACCGAAGTAGGCGCCGAGCGCGGGAGCCACGATGTCGGCCAGCGCCGGATTGCCCTCGAGCGTCGGGGCGACCGAGCGTGTGTAGTGATCCAGCAGAGCGAGCGTCTCGGCGCTGAAGTCGAGGGGCACACCGACCGCTCGCGCCACGTAGTCGAGGGCCGTGTGCGTCAGCTCCTCGATCACGGCAGGGGGGGCGACGTGGATCACGCCCGACGCTATAGCGCGCCTAGCAGGCCGAGAGCGGTGCCTAAACGTTGGCTCAGGAGGAGAGCGCGGTCTCGAAGGCAGCTCCGGCTGGCGGTCCGAGCGGGGGTCCCAGCGATGCCCCGGACTGGGGCAAACGAAGCGAGCCCAGCGCGGCGCGGAAACGCTCCGAGCGCAAAGTCGGCCACATACGCGGTGAAAGCTACGAGCGGCGGCGCTCGCCGCTGGCGTAGCGCGCCAGTGCCACAGGGCCGGGGGGCGCGACCACGGCAGGACCGCCACGCCGGGAGGGCGGCGGCGCCGCGGGATTCACGGAGTCGGCCGTGGCTCTGGCCGTCCATCGTACGAAGGTCGTGTTATCCTCGTGCGTTACGGCAATGCGTATCGGCATCCTCAGCGACATCCACGCGAACTACGAAGCGCTGAGCGCCGTACTCGAGGCGTACAAAGACGAGCGCATCGATCAGTACTACTGCTTGGGGGACACCGTCGGTTACGGTGGCTCGCCCAACGAGTGCTCGGACATCATCCGTAATCTGGTGGTGGCTACCATCCTGGGTAACCACGATGCCGCCGTCGCCGGACGCATGGACTACTCGTACTACTACGAGGCCGCCCGTCACGCGCTCGACTTGCACTCGCAGCTGCTGTCGTCAGAAAATCTGGCGTGGCTCAAGGGGCTGCCGTACCAGATCAAGCTCGAGGACATCGGGGTGCAGCTCTGTCATGGCTCGCCCGTGCGGCTCGAGGAGTTCGAATACATCTTCGCTCCCGAGCAGGCGCGTGAGTGCTTGCCCATCTTCGACCAGCTGGGACACATCACGCTCATCGGTCACTCCCACCTCTGCAAGGTGTTTGCGCTCACGCCTTCCAGCGTCGAAGAGCTGCCGCCCATCGACTTCGAGCTTGCTCCGGATCGCAAGTACATCGTCAGCGTCGGCTCGGTGGGCCAGCCTCGCGACTACGACAACCGCGCGAGCTACACCGTGTACGACAGCGACCTGAAGCGCTTCGAGTTCAAGCGCATCGAGTACGACATCGAAACCGCCGCTGACAAGGTGTTGCGCGCCAAGCTCGAACGCAACTTCGCGCATCGCTTGTTCATCGGCGTCTGACCGCGCGTTGCTCTCGGCTCCGGTGCGCTGGAGCGCCACTCACTTATTGGGCGATCGTCCAGCTCGTGCCGTCCGGATTGTCCTGCAACGTCACGCCTTGCGCGAGCAGCTGATCGCGGACCTGATCGCCGCGGGCAAAGTCCCGGGCAGCGCGCGCGTCGCGCCGCTCCTGGACTTTCTGCTCGACCTCTGCGGCGGACAAGCCGCGCAGTCGCAAGCGTCGTGCGCGCGTGCGCTCCGCGTACCCGGAGGGCGGCGCCTGCAGCAGGCCCAACCAGCCCGCGGTCTTACCGATGGCGGCACGCAGTAGCTCGCCGACGCCCGCGGCGCCCCGCTGCAGGGCCGCGTCCTTGCGCCGCTTCTGTGCCAGGTCGCACAGCTCGTTGGCCAAGCGTCCCAGCTCGCCCACGGCGGCGAGCGCTACTGGGGTGTTCAGATCGTCATCGAGCGCGAGGTCGGCTTGCGCCTCCGCCTGCTCCATTAGAGAGCGCAGCGCCGCGAGCTCCTTGTTTTGCGTCGCCGGCGTGCCTGCCGCCTCGGCCGCCTTGCTCTCCAGCTGAGCCAGACGCTCGAGGGCGCCGTAGAGATAGTCCACGCGCCGCTCGGCCTCATCCACCCCGGGAAACACTACGCGTCCGTCAGCGAGCTGCTCGCTCTCGAACTGAATCGGGCCGCGGTAGTGACCGCCCAGCAAGAACCAACGGAACGCCTCGGGATCATTGCGCTCCAGCACGTCGCTCACGGTAACGAAATTACCGAGCGACTTGCTCATCTTCTCCCTGTCCACGTTCACGAAGCCGTTGTGCAACCAGACGCGCGCGAACGGTCCGGCCTCCGAGCGCGCGGCCTCGCACTGAGCAAGCTCATTTTCATGATGGGGGAAGATCAGATCCATCCCGCCGGTGTGCACGTCGAAGCCGTGCCCGAGGTAGTGACGACTCATGGCGGAGCACTCGATGTGCCAACCGGGACGTCCGCGCCCCCAGGGGCTCTCCCAGGCCCAGTCGTCGGGACCTGCGCCCTTCCACAACGCGAAGTCCAGCGGGTCGTGTTTGTGCTCGTCTTTTTCGACACGCGCCCCCACCAGCAACTCGTCCAGGCGGCGACGGGATAGCTTCCCGTAGCCTTCGAAGTTGCGGACCGCGAAGTACACGTCGCGTTTGCCGTCGGGCATGTCCACCACGTAGGCGCTGCCGTTCGCGATCAGCTCGCTGACGAGCTCGAAGATCTGGGGCAGATGCGCGCTCACGCGAGGCTCGTGCGAGGGATCGACGCAGCCAACCAGGCGCATCTGTTCCTGGTAAACGACTGCCATGCGCTGTGACAGCTCGAGCGGAGACTCACCGTTCTTTTGAGCTCGCTCCAGGATCTTGTCGTCCACATCGGTGATATTGCGGACGTACGTCACCTCGACACCCACCGACCGCAACCGGCGCACCAACAAGTCGGGCACCAACGCCGCTCGCGCGTGCCCCACGTGCGGCACGTCGTACACCGTAGGCCCGCAGCAATAGAGCGAGACCACGCCGGGGTTTTTGGGAACGAGCTCTTCGAGCCTGCGGCTGAGCGTGTTGTAGAGGTGCACGGGTGCTGTCGGGAGTGAGGGTCTACTTCAGGAGGGTTCGAGCACGAGGTAGCCCAGCTTGTCTAACTCACCAACCGGAACGCGGCGAGCGGTCTGACCACGCGCGCCCGCTACCGGGTGGTGGACGCCAACCCGACCACTGCCCGCGGTCGCGGGGTTTACGGCCCGCAACCACGGCCCGCACCATCAGCATGCCGGCGGCAAAGCCGCCCACGTGGGCGAAGAAGGCGACGCCGCCCCCTTCGCTCTGGCCGAGCTGCCCGACGCCGCTCATCAGATTCCAGATGAACCACATTCCCGTTACCACCCAGGCGGGCAGAACGATGAAGAAACCCAAGAACAACCAGAGCAGCGGGATGGGATTCAACAGCGTGATTGGGGCCCGCGGGTAGAGCACCATGTAACCACCCAGCACCCCCGCGATGGCACCCGAGGCTCCGACCATGGGGATGGTGCTGCTGGGGCCGATGGCTACTTGAACCAGCCCCGCCGCCGCCCCACAGGCAAGGTAATAGAGCAGGTAGCGGGTGTGCCCCATCGCATCTTCCACGTTATCGCCGAAGATGTAGAGGTAGAGCATGTTGCCGCCGAGGTGCCCCCACCCGCCGTGCATGAACATGCTGGTGAACAGCGTGAAAGCTTCGCCCAGCGGATCGTTCGTCAGGCGCGTGGGCACCAGCCCGTAGCCCGGCACCACCCACGCCTCTCCGCCCGCGGCCATGAGGATGTACTGCCAGACGAAGGCCAGCACGTTCATCGCCAGCAGCAAGTAGTTCACGAACGGCGTGGTTCGTGTCGGGTTGTGGTCGCCGATCGGCAGCATGTTACGGAGGCCTCGCGCTCGACTGCCAGTCGGCCGAACAGCGCCGGTAAGAGCACGCACCAGGATGTGCGCGCCGCGAGGGTTTTAGCACGGCGTACCCAGAACCACCCTCGACGAGCCGAACCGTCGAAGGGCAGGGGCAGTGCTCCCGCGAGCTGCTAACGTCACGCTCCGATGCGACTGCTGCTTTGCAAGCTCGGTCTCTTGGCCGGGCTGGTGCTCGGAATCCCTGGTTGCGGCGGACCTTCGTTCGACGGGCGTGTCTACCGGAGCAACGAGCTCTCGTTCCGAGTCGGACCCTTGCCGCAGGACTGGCGCGGCATCCAGGTAGACGGCGCGCGCCTGGCGTTTCGTGATGATCGGCAAGGCGCTACCATCGCGATGAACGGTCGCTGCGGTGTGGACGGCGACGACGTTCCGTTGACCGCCCTCACACATCACCTGTTCCTGAGCTTCACGGACATCCAGGTGCTCGCGAGCGCACGCCAGCAACTCGACGCGCGCGAGGCTCTGCGCACCGAGCTGTTGGCGGAGCTCGATGGTGTGCCGCGGCGCTTCGTCGTCTACGTTCTGAAAAAGGACGGCTGCGTCTACGACTTCATGTGGATTGGCGATCCCGAGGCGCCGCCCTCGAGCAGCGACGGCTTCCAGCGTTTCGTGCTTGGTTTCTCCACCGAGATTCGAAGGGGCTGACCGTGACTAGCAGCGCGCCCGAAGCCAGTGATGGACCGCAGAGCCGAGGCACACGAACGAGCCTCATCCCGCCGCCTCCGCCCACGATGGTCGCTCGCTGGTCGGGTAGCATCGTCGGCTTCTTCGGCCATCTGGGCGTGATGTCGGAGATGACGGTGAAGACGCTCCGCGCGGGCTTCAAACGTCCGTTCGAGGGCCGCGCGATCCTGCAGCAGCTCGAAGCGCTGGGCGTGGCGTCGGTCGGCATCGTGACGGTCACGAGCGTGTTCATCGGCATGGTCATGGCCGTCCAGTTTGCGTTCGGCCTGCGCAAGTTCGGCGGCATGGAGTACACGGGACGCGTCATCGCGCTGTCGTTCGCGCGTGAGCTCGCGCCAACGCTGACGGCCGTGATCGTGGGCGGACGCATCGGCTCGGGTATGGCCGCCGAAGTCGGCTCCATGGCCGTCACCGAGCAGATCGATGCGGTACGCGCGCTTGGCGCCGATCCGCTAAAGAAGCTCGTCTGGCCGCGGCTCGTCGCATCCACGCTGGTGATGCCCATCCTGGGAGCCTTCGCGCTGGTGCTCGGCTTCTGCGGGGCGATGCTGGTCACGGACCTGCAGTTCGATATCCCCGCCGAGTTCTTCCTGCGAACGGCGCTGAGCACCGTCACGATGGCCGACGTGGTGAGTGGAATGGCCAAGACCCCGTTCTTCGGAGCCATCATCGCCCTGGTGGGTTGTCACTTCGGAATGACGACGACGGGCGGCACGGCAGGCGTCGGCAACAGCACCACGCGGACGGTGGTGGTGATTTCAATCACCATATTGATTGCCGACTTCTTCTTGACGAAGGTGGCCATTCTACTCTGGCCAACTGGCTAACGCCCGTACCGGGAAGGGCTTTTCCAGCCCAAGTGCCCGGCCAGCGCCGATTCGCGCCGTTCGGCGGGCTGAGCTCGCGAGCTGCCCGCCCCCTGGATTCAGCGGCGCGGCGGGAAAGTTTCTGGAGAGCTCGAACGAGCTTGGCTCGCAAAAGCCGCCGGCGCCAGCGCGGGCTTCGTGTCACCCTTAGCTCGCCATGCTGAGGACTCCTGACAGCGAAGCGCTGCAGCGAGCAAAGTATTGGTTGGTAGCTCTTCACTTAGACGACGCGAACGCGCGTGCAACGCTTCGAGCACGTCAGCATGACGACGTGCGCACGAGTCGCGATCTCGGTACCGCGTGTGAGTCGTAGGTGCGTATCGCACTCGTTCGAGCTCGACTTGACCGATCCGGATCTGCTTTCTAAGCTGAACCCCTCATCACCTGCCTCTGGAGAGTAGAGGAAATGTCGAATCACGAAGGACGCCGGCGGTCTGCTGCCGGCATGGATCGCACCCCAGAGCCAGAAGCGCTGCAGGGCGAAGGCCAGCTGGGGACGCCTCGCGTTTTCACCATTTCGGAGGTGAACGCGCTGATTCCGACGCTGACTCTCATCGTGGCTCAGCAGCTGCGCGAACAGAGCGACATCGAACAGCGCCTCGCGGAGCTCACGCGCTTCTTGAGCGACACGCCCGTAACGCTCGAGGTTCGCCCAGGCGATGAGCCCGAGGTAAGGCGCTTGAAGGCGGATCTGCAAGCGCGCATCGGGCGCTTCGAAAGCGGCTGGCGTCGGGTGCGCGCGCTCGGTGGTGTCGTTAAAGATCCTCAAATTGGCCTGGTCGACTTCTATGGTCGCCTCGAGGGCCGCGTGGTGTGGCTTTGCTGGCGCTAC
>DASQDA010000644.1:0-13748 GCA_035634435.1 Polyangiaceae bacterium | reverse complement strand
ATGGGAGTGCTGTTGGTTAGATTGATCGGCATGGTTGAAACCTCAACCCCGGAGGAGCGCTCGTGTGTGTCCGTCGACGATGCCGCTAGGCTCTAGCCCCTCGCGGCGCTGGAACGCGCGAACTGCCGCGCGTGTCTTGGGTCCAAATACGGAGTCTGCAGGCACCTCCAAGCCGTGGCGTGCCAGCAGCTCTTGACACTCTCGCACCCCGCTACCGCGAAGATAAGGCCGACGCAGGCGCAACTTGGGATGGTCGTCAGCGGGCAATGGAATCAGTGAAGAGGGAGTGCATACTGCGCCCAGACACCCCGTCTCCGGACAGATCAGCGACACCATCTGGTCGTTCACGCGAACCAACTCGGCACCACCTCGCGACAGCATGCCCTCTATCTCGTGCGTCTCGGAGTTGAACACTGGTGAGCCAGGCCCGCCGCCGTAAGCGTCCACGTTCGCGACGAAGGATTCGGGGCCGGTGGTGCCACGCAGCGTCGCTCGGCCCGCCACTTTCAGAGGCAATCCTAGGGGATGCCCCACGATGTGGAGCGGCTGCTGCGCTGACGGAAGGCCCTCCCGACGGAGCTTGGCTGGTCGGCGGCCGACCACCGGGCGATCGAGGCGAACGACCGCCCAGTCCTCGCCTTGCGGATCCACCTCCGAATCCACGAGTTGGACACCTGCGTACACGTCGTCACCCTTTACCCGCGTGGGGGAGCCATCCGCGCTCATCCGGAAGTCGAAGACGAATCGCGAGCCTTGAAGCAAACGATTCGAAACGAACCGGCCAACTGTCAGCACCTGATCGGGGGCAATCAAACAACCGGTGCAGAAAGGGCCGATAGGTTGATTCCGAAACGGTTCCTGGGGAGCGAGTGCACAGCCAAAACGAGCTCTAACGCGCTCATCGAAGGTCTGCAGTTTCAGGTCGAAGTCTCCACCCGGAGCTGGTTTGAGGCTCGCCGCACGAAACAGGCCAGCAACTACGGTTGCGTCCAACTGCTCGGCGGCGGTGGCGTCGAACACCTCGACTCTGCCGCTGACGCCATACACCAATTTTTGTTGTCGCAGCACAGCGCGCAGGAGCTCATCATCCGAGATCGTCGCGAACACGTCACGTCGAATGGGCTGCGCCGTCGCTACCACGCGAGCGGTGCCTGCCGGCAGACGCGCCCACATTTCCGCACGCAGTTGCTCTGCGGTAAACTCGTTCAGCTGAATCATTCAGGCCGACGGCTGGCCTATCACCCCTCCGACGAGCCAGCGACGCACGTCTGACGAAGTGAGGCCGGAAGCGGACGAACGGTCATGAGCGCCGACGAGCAGCAGCGCGATTCGAATCGCGATTCGACCGGTCGTCGAAGCGCGTTGGAGACAAAGATTTGCTCATTGACACCCCAATTCGCAAGCTGGTTAGTAGCGCACGCAGGAGCTCCACAACATGCAAAAGTCTGCCGAGAACACCACCACCAACACGAACACCGAGGCCGAGCCTGGCAAACCCATCCCCAAGGACAGCGGACTGCTCGCCTTGATCTACGAGGTTCACACCAACACCCAAGTGCGCGATCGATTTCGGGACATCGAACAGTTCGACGCTGTGATGAGCGAGTTCAAGATCGACGCGAAGACGAGCGCGATCATTCTCTCGCTGGGCATGACTGGCTCGAGAGACGACCCGAAGCGCAAAGCCTTCGCCGACAAGGAAATCTACATGAGCCTGCTGACTGCGCTGTACACCCAGCAGCTCGGCAAGGATGAGCACTTCACCTTCGGCTGGTAGTCCACGTCGCGCCGTAGAAGATGCGGTCAATCGACTGTGGGCGCTCGTTCCCGCAGCGCTGGGCGGAGGCCCCCCGGTGTCACCGCGACTCGGTCGCCTGCTACCGGACGCGGTCTCCGCCTTCTACTTCGAGGTGCACTACGACGCCAAGCGCGTCGGACAGCTTCGTGACCTGCTGGTACAGGTGCCGATCTCACCGATGCGGCCGCCGCGCATTTGCGGAAGCATCGCGGAGCTCACGTCGCGGCTACACGAGTGGTTCGCCGAAAGCTCGCTGGCGGTCTATTGTCAGCCATCCGCCTGGCTGGAGTTGGATGGCGTCGGATCTTGGGCGGACGCAGCACCGGGCCTGAGTGTGTGCGTGGATCCGGCATTCGACTCCCGTCGACCGCCGACCGGCGGCGTGCCGGGCCTTTCGCCTGCAACGATCCGCGCGCTGGTCGACGAGCTCGGCAGCGTCTGCGCGGCACGCTCAGACAGCGGTGCAGTCGTGGAGCGCATCGCCAGCGCCTGGCCGCGGGCTGGGCGCGTGCGCCACCTCTCCATCATGAGCGGTCGCGCGAAACAGCCACGAAAAGTTTACGGAATACTACCCCGCAGTGACCTCGTGCAGTTCCTGCGTGAGATCCACTGGCCCGGTGATCTAGATTTGGTGATTGACCTCGGATCTGCGCTCAACGAGACTTCGAGCAACGTGCAGGTAGACCTGACCGCGACCAGCGAGGGCGTGCTGCCTCGCATGGCTTTCGAGTTTTTCTCGGATCCGCCCCCGTATGCGGACTTCTTCCGCACCGCGCTGCTCGAGCGAGCGCAAGCGCGCGGCCTCGTCGACCAAGAGGGCGTCTCCGCCTTACGCGAATGGGTCGGCGAATTTCGAGGCTGCTTGGGGCACGATGCCAAGCCGAGCCGCGTGTCTCGCTGGTTCGATCTGAAGGTGGTCGTGGACGGGGGCCGCCCCCTGCTGAAGGCCTATTTAGGCGCCCGGCTGACGCCGGTGACGATTTAACGTCGGCAAAGGCGTATCGGGGTGAACCCTTCGGCGTACGAAGTTTCCAGTCTCCTCCACACGGACGGGCGCTTCAGCCTGTATCGTGCCCGTGACGCGGAGCTCGGCCCGTTCCTGCTGAAGACCTCGCACCGCTCCGCGGCTGGCCCCGCGCTGGCCGCCTTCGCTCGCGATTTTCATATCGCACGGCAGCACACCGGGCATCATGTGCTCGGCGCTCATCGTCTGCAGGTGCTCGAGGACGGGTCGATAGCGCAGCTGCGCCCGGATTGGGCCGGTTCGTCGGTGGAGGAGCTGGTCTCGCAGCGGTTGTCGCCAGGCGCCACCCTGAGGCTGCTGCAGGCGTTGCTCGAGGCGGTCGACGCGCTGCACGCGAGTGGCCTGCTGCTTCGCGACCTGCGACCGTCGAATTTTCTGCACGATGAAAATCTGACGCTCGTCAAGATCATCGACTGCAGCGAAGCTGCGCCGCTCACGGAGAGCCTCAACACCTACCCCACGGAAGCCACTGCGTACCACGCGCCGGAAGTAACGGGAGAGACGGACTGGACGCCTGATCGACGCAGTGACTTCTATGGGCTTGGCGTGATCGCCTATCGCGCGCTCAGCGGCGTGACGCCCAGCGTCAGCGCAGGGAGTCGATTCCCTCCCGCCACCGAACGCCCTTTGCTCGAGGGCGTGCCCAGAGCGCTCTCGGAAATCATCGCGAAGCTAATCGCAAAAAACCCGGGTGAGCGCTATCAGAGCGCGGGAGGTCTGCGAGCCGATTTGGGGCGCTGCACGCACGAGTGGCAAACGCTGGGAGACATCAGCAGCTTTCCCCTGGCGACCCTCGACCTCAAGGGCAGGCTACGATTTCCGACCACGATCTACGGCCAAACCAGCGCGCGCGCCGCGCTGCAAGAGGCCTACGCGGCGGTTGCTCGTGGGCGCCGACAGTTCATCGTGCTGAGCGGCGCTGCCGGCGCGGGCAAGTCAGCGCTGCTGACCGAGCTCCAAACCGCCTGTAGCGGGAGCGATGCCCTCGTCATTGGCGGTAAGTGGGATCAATTCCAGCGCGAGGGCGCCCTCACAGGCCTCGCTCTCGCTTGCGTGGACTTCGTAGAGAACGCACGCACGCTGAGCAGCGAAGAACTACGAGAGCTGCGACAGCTGCTCAACGCTACCCTGGGCAGCAATGCATCCATCCTCGTGGAGCTGGTGCCCGAGCTGCGTGAGCTCATCCGTGCAAGCTTCGCCGAAAGCCCGGCCGGCTCCGGTGAGCGGCAAAATCGCGTCGCCTTCTGCTTCGCCGAGCTGTTTCGGGTCATGGGCAACCTGCGGCGGCCCGTCGTGTTGTGTCTGGAGGACTTGCACTGGGCGGACGCGGCCAGCCGCAGCATCGTCGCAGCCATTGCCTCGAGCCCGCGCGATTCGCGGCTGCTGACCATCGTTACGCACCGTTCGTCCGGCGCCTCAGCGGCTCAGCTCGAGGATTTTCTCGCGGCAGCGAGCGCGGGTGGCAGCGAAGTGACACACCTCGCCGTCGTCCCCATGCTGCGCGAGGAAGTCGGGCAGTTCGTGTGCGATACGTTGTCGAGCGACGTGGCCGTCACCGACCCTCTGAGCAACGTTCTGTGGGGCTTATCGCAAGGGAACCCGTTTGGTCTGCGCGAGATTATTGCCTACCTCCATAGTCAAGGGACTCTCATCTTCGACGCCAAGCTCGGGCGCTGGGTCTGGGACCTGGAGGAGCTGGGACCAACCGCAGTCCCGCACGACGTCGCGGACATTCTGGTCCTCCGCGTTCAGGAGCTACCGGAGCGCAACCGCCGGATGATCGAGGCCGGCGCGTGTGCTGGCGATCGGTTCGAGGCCACGACCGTCGCGCTGTTGCTCGACGAGACGACCGAGAGCGTCACGACCGGCCTATCACGAGCATCCGACATCGGCCTCGTTAGCCGTGTAATCCCACGCGAGCGTCAGCGCGCCGGCGTTCCAGTGAGCGGCGCCGAGTTCGTGTTTCGGCATGACCGTATTCGGCAAGCGGTGTATCGCGGCATCGACGCACGGCAGCAAACGCTTTATCACGAACGCCTCGGTGCTCAGCTCTTGGCCCGACACCGCCAATCTCCCGCCGTGGCCACGCTGCTCGAGGCGGTTGCTCATCTCAATCACGTCAAGGGCCCACGCCCCAATGAGAGCCTTGCCCGCCTCAACCTCGACGCGGCCGTGCTGGCGAAGCGCGCGGGAGCGCACGATACCGCTGCTGCGCTGCTGCGCACCGGGTTGTCGCACATGGGCGGCGGGGCATGGAGCGCAAATCGCGAGCTGACGTTCAACATCGTACTCGAACGAGCAGAAGCCGAATACCTGGCTGACAAGGCCAGTGTCGCGGACGAGCTGTTCGAAGAGGTCCTGCGCCACGCTGCTGGCGACGATGAGCAGCTGGAGGCTCTGCAACGCCGCGTGCAGGTGCGGTCGAATGCAGGGCGTTTTGCCGATGCGGCCGCAGATGGCGTTGCGTGTCTGAAGTTGTTGGGGGTGTCACTGCCGGCAAGGCCAAGGCCGAGCGCGCTGATCCTCCCACTAGTGTTCGTGCTGCTTCGTCACCGCCGACTTCGGGCGGAGCTGGAGCTGGCAAAGAGTCACCGGGTCTCCCACAACGCGCGTCGAGCGATGGATTGCCTGGCTAATCTATGGGGTCCGGCGTTCTGGTCGGATCCGAACTTGACCGGCCTCGTCGTGCTCAAGCTCTTGCGTATGTCGCTCGACGTCGGCAACACGTCCGCGTCGTCTATCGCCTACGCTTGCTACGGCGTTTTCCTTTCAGAGGTGATGGGCCGACGCAAGCAGGGCCAGCGCGTGTGTCGAATGGGGTGGGTCCTCGCCGAACAGGCACAAGACCCGTTGTACATGTGGCGCGCCAAGTTCATGTATTTGGCTTTCTTCGGCCACCTCGATGCGCCGTTGATCGCTGGCCTGGCGGAGTTTCGCGCCTCGCAAAGGGGCAGCATGAGCGCCGGCGATTATGCGTACGCGGGCTCGTCAGCGAACCTCATCCTCTACATCTTGCCGGCCGTCGGAATGCCCTTCGCCGAGGCACACAAGGAGATCGCCGTACTCTCGAGTCTCGCGCGCCAAACCGAACAGGACCGCACCATCGTCGCGGTGGAGATCCTGCAGCGCTGGATGGCGATCTTGGAACACAAGGTCGAGCACGATCGTAGCCCTAGCTTTAGTCTGAATATTCTCGGTGCTGGGTCGAGCCAGTACGAGAACGAGCGCGGTTCCTTTTATCTATTCGAGCTCTCGCTGCTCTTTTTCCTCGGTCGCTGGGACGAGGCGCTGGTGATGGCGTCGCGCCTTCGCGGCCACAAGATGCTGAGCGGCTACTTCAAAGCCTACTACTACTTCTTCTACGCCCTGTGCCTTGCCCAGGCGGCAGGCCCGAGCGGCAAGTTTCCGAAGCGTGCCTTCCGGGAATGTCTGCGCGTCATCGAGAGCCTCGAAGCTTGCTCCGCGGTCAACTACCGGCACAAGACGCTGCTGTTGCGCGCCTTGCAAAGCCGGGCAACGCGCAAGGACGGTCAGGCCGGGCCGCTGTTCGAGGCGGCCGCGCGCTCTGCTCGGGACGACGGATTTCCTCATCATGCTGCCGTGGCCTGGGAGCTGGCCGCCGAGTTTTTCGAGCAGCGGGGCGATCCGGTTGCTGCGCTTCGATGCTTGTCGAACGCGCGGCTCGGCTACCTCGAGTGGGGTTGCCTCTTCAAGGTCGCGGCAACCGATCGCGCCTACCACCGACTTCGGCCTCCGGTGGGCCAGTTGTCGCCAGCGGGTGACAGCAACGCCATCATACCGGGCGAGCTCGCGAGCGTGCTCGCCGCAGCACGCGCGCTCTCGGCAGAAACGGACCCGGGCGAGCTCCAGCGCAAGTTGCTGGAGGCGGTGCTCGAGCACACGGGAGCTACCAGGGGCGCGGTCGCCGTCAAGCGTGAAGGGGAGCTCGTCGTGGAAACGGACGCGAGCTTCGACGCGGGGGGCGTTCTGGTTCGTCGCACGCTCCGCCAGCCGCTCGAAGCGTGCACGAGCTTGCCGCAGACGCTGCTTGCCTACACGGATCGTCTGAGCGCGACCGTCCTGCTCGATTCGCAGTCCAAGCGCGCAGTGTTCGCCAGAGACGCCTACCTGGCCGAGCGCCCTGGCTATTCGTTCGCTTGCGTTCCGCTCATTTGGCTCAGCAAGTCGATCGGAGTCGTGTTCTTGGAGACTCAGCAAACCTCGTTCGCATTCACGCCGCGCAAGATTGCCGCTGCCGAGCTGTTGGCGGCACAGGGAGCCGCGACGTTGCGCGCCGCCTGGGAGCATCGCGAGCGCCTGGCCGTCCTTCAGACGCGAATGAACCCGCACTTTCTTTACAATGCGTTGAACAGCATCGCAGAGATGACCGTAACTCAACCGGAGGCCGCCGAGACCGCTATCGTACGCCTCGCTGACCTCTATCGGTTCCTTACCGATGCCCCCGGCAACGACCTCATCCCGCTGCGCGACGAGATTGGCTTCGTCCGGTCCTATCTCCAGCTGGAGAAGCTGCGCTACCGGGAACGCTTGCACTACGACATCGTCATCGACGGAGACGTAGAGACGCCACTCATACCTCCCTTGGTCCTCCAGCCGTTGGTGGAAAACGCGGTTCATCACGGGGTGGCCAGTCAACCACAAGGTGGGGGTGTGAGAGTCTCCGTCCGGGTAACCGACAAGCGCGTTCAGTTGCGAGTATCCGATACTGGTGCAGGCTTCGAGCAACGGTCACGCGGCGCCGCCAGTGGCGGTAGCGGCATCGGCATCGCGACCACACGGAGTCGCCTCGAGCTTTGCTTCGGCCCCGACGCAGAGATGAACTTCTCCAACGACGGCGGCGCCGTGATCGACCTTTCGTTCCCGGCAAAGAGGTCCAGATGAACCGGCTACGAACCCTCGTGGTAGATGACGAGGCCCCGGCACGCGAACGCCTGCGACGCCTGCTGTCCATGCGCGAATCCTTGATCGACCTCGTTGGCGAAGCCTCGAGCGCCGATGAAGCAGAAGCGCTGGTTTACGCGTCACGCGTCGACCTCGTATTTCTAGATATCGTCATGCCCGGGCGTGACGGC
The DNA here is from genome assembly GCA_035634435.1 of Polyangiaceae bacterium. Classification (GTDB taxonomy): domain Bacteria; phylum Myxococcota_A; class Polyangia; order Polyangiales; family Polyangiaceae; genus PMG-095. The sequence goes on along the minus strand of DASQDA010000644.1, from coordinate 5,833 downwards.
GTCGATCTGGCATCGCGGCTAGGGCCGCGGCCGCTAGTAATCTTCACCACGGCGCACGCGGATCGCATGCTGGACGTATTCGATACCTACGCCATGCACTACCTGATCAAACCCATCGATCTGGAGAAGCTGGATCGGGCGTTGGCAAAGGTGCAGCGCGTGCAGCCGAAGGGCTTCCGAGCTAGTATCTCGTGCCGTTCCGGCGCACACGTCGAGCTAGTCGCAGTGACCGATGTGCTGGCCTTCGAGGCTGACAGCAAGTACACGTTCGTGCGCGTCGCGCCCAGCCGCGACCCCGGTAAGCGCGAGCACATCATCGACGTGCCTCTGGTCGCCCTCGAGGAGTCCCTCGACCCGCGCTTGTTCGTGCGCGCCAGCCGAAGCGCTCTGGTCAATCTCACAAAGCTGCGCGGCTTCACCTCACTGGCCGACGGCCGTTTGGAGCTGCAATTTGCGGAAGATTCCGCGTTGACGGTGCTGGTCAGTCGCCGGCACGCCGCGGCCTTTCGGCAGTTGTAGCTCTTGGAGTCGTGCTTCACGTGCGCTCGAACGCCGGTGGCTGGACCTCGGGACCGCGTGCGCTCAGGTCCGTCAAAACCCTCACCAAGTCGGTGCGCCCCGAGACTTGCAGGCGCCGAAACGATGCGGCAACCTGGTTCGCAATCGTGCGCTTCGAGGAGCGCCGCTGGATTGCCATTTCGGCGTAGGGACGCCCCTCGACCAGCATTTGCATCACTTGCCATTCAGCGGGCGGCTGCAGTGACTGCATCTTCAAGTCCGGCCTGGGCACGCTGAATACGACCCACTTGCGCTCTTGAAAGCAGAACACCGTTTGGCGGGCGCCCGTGAGCTGCCGGCCCGTACGCGTGGCGGTGACCAGGATGATGATCAAGGGCGGAATGTACGAGGGGGCGGCCGAGAGTCCGATGAAGCCGAGGGCCTGACGAGCCTTGGCCGTAACCGTCGAAGGGGATAAACCCCGCTCCATGGCGATTGCCTTTTGGCTGCCGGCCATGATCACGTCCTCGAGCAACTCGACGTTTGCAGACGTCGTGGGCGTTACAGCATTCGAGGCTCGAGTGGTGTGGACTGTGACCAAGTAGTGACGTTCAGAGGTCGAAAAGCTACCCAAGAGCTTTTGGGAGCCTTGCGCGAGCTCCGCCCACGGGTTCACGGGTTTGCCAACCTCCTGGCTGAGGGCGTCGGCTGCTAGAGCAATGCTGCGAATTTCGCTCTCGCTCGCGGCGAAGTCAGCCGCTCGGTCCTGCGTGGGATTCTCGTCAGCGCGTCGAGCCATTCCCGACCTTTACGCCTGGTAAAGGGCCGAGGGCTCCCACTGTCCGACGAGCTGCAGTTACTTGGGAGCGGGCGGTCACTATTCGGAGACGGGCGGCGGCCGCACGAGTCGGCCGGCGACATCGAATCTTGGACCGGTCGGGCCTGCCTGCACCAACTCGCGCCTGGTCACCTCGACACCGCGAGCGGCGCGAGCGAGTGCATGGTCGTTGCGCGCAGCAGGCAACACCGCATGCGCGACGTGCGCCGCAAACGCGAGTGTCGACGCGTTGCTTGGTGCTGCATGGCAGCATTCAATCACCCTCGAGACGGACCCATCCAAGCGACGGCTGGATTCGGAGCTACCGAGCGTCGAAGAGATGACTAGCGCTCGCCCTGCGATCTCATGCTTGGATTCCTAATGATCGACTTGCACCAAGTGGGCGCGCACCCAGCGCGCGACGCCGGCGGCGACTGGAGCGTGCGCTTCGGTATCTACCTTCCTGGGATCACGTTCAACAAGGGTTATCGCCTGAAGGTGCGCGTCATTCACGAAGCGGACCAGTTCATTCGCGGCATCGAGCCGCGGGATTTTTGGATGAGCTGGCAGAACGGCTCGGCCCTCGACCTGTGGACGGCCGAGGTGCCGCTGGCGTCGGGCACGGCAGTGAGCCACTTCGGGCAACCCGGGACCTACTTGTACCGCTATCAGCTCGTGCGCACGGACGGTCGTGAGATCACATTCTGGTTCTCCGATCCATTTGCGCGGGCTACAGGCCTCGGCACGCTGGCCGCATTCGTCATCGATGACTCGCCTCAGCCCTTCGTGTGGACCGACGCTGTTTTCAGCCCACCCGAGGTGGACGAGATGATCGTGTACGAGGTGAACGTTCGCGAGTTCAACAGCGACTTCGACGGCCTGATCCGGCAGCTCGACTACATTCGAGATCTGGGTGTCAACGTGCTCGAGCTCATGCCGGTGTCGAACGTGAAGGAGGCGGTGGAGTGGGGCTACACCCCGCTCGACTATTTCGCGCCGGATGAGCGGCTCGGCGGGCCAGAGGGCATGAAACGGCTGGTCAACGCCGCTCACGAACGCGGTATTGCGGTCATCCTCGATGCCGTCTACGCGCACACGCATCCCGAGTTCACGTACCATCTGGTGTACGAAACTTCGGGCGAGCCCAACCCGTTGCTCGGCCGCTTCGAGGGGGAGTTCTTCGCGGATTGGCCCGGAGTCGATTACAGGAAGCCGTTCGCGCGAGACTACTTCCTCACGTTGAACCAGTACTTGCTCGAGGAATACCACGTCGACGGCTTCCGCTACGACTACGTCCCGGGCATGTACGATGGGCCAATGGGTCAAGGCTACGCCGACCTCGTGTATCAAACCTATCAACACTCGAAGACCCTGCCGCGCTTTCAAACGCCGTCAGGGCGCAGCAAGATCATTCAGTGCGCCGAACACTTGCCCGACGCGCCGGGCGTGCTGTCACAGACGCATTCGAACTGCGCGTGGCAGAACGGCCTGCTCGACCGCGCGCGAGACATGGCTCGCTCCGGCACGGTGAACCCCGGACTGGCTCACCAGCTCGACCCCAGCTTCCTTGGCTATCCGAGCGAACACAGCGCTTCGGGCGACGTTTTCCCGGTAGCACCCTTTCAGTATCTCGAGTCGCACGATCACGGTCGGTTCATCAACCAATTCGGCACGATCAGCCTGCGCGACCTGCTCGGCGAACGTTTCGGCAACCGCGAGCGCTTTTACAAAGTGCAGCCGTACGTGATCGCGCTGTACACGGCCAAAGGCATTCCGATGCTGTGGCACGGCCAAGAGTTCGCCGAGAGCTGGGGGGTTCCCGGCGGGGGGCTCGGGCGCAATTTGTTCGAGCGCCCGCTACATTGGGAGTTCTTCTACGACGTTGCGGGCAAGGCGCTCGTCCGCTTGCATCGCATTCTCGGGACGCTCCGGCGCACGCATCGCGCGCTCGGCAGCCGCGGCTACTTCTTTTACTACAACGACCCGGCGCACCTTGGAAAAAACATCATCGCGTTCCGTCGCGACGCAGGGGCCGACGGGGCGCAGCCAGAGGAAAGCCTGATCACGGTCCTGAACTTCTCGGACGTGGAGGCCGAGGTCTGGATCGAGTTTCCCACCCCGGGCGTCTGGGTCGAGCAGATCGACGGAGCTCGACCACCCGTGCACATCCACCAGCACAACCAGTGGTCGCCCGTGATCGTGCCCTCGAACTACGGCGGCATCTACAAGCGCACCTGACCCCTGGACTCCGGCTACGAATGCGACGCGCACGTACCGTGCTGCCCGGATGCCATGCGGACATTGCACCTGTCCCCCAGGTAAGAACATTTCAAAGATCGAGGCGTCCGCCGATTAGGTGGAGTTCGCGCCTGCCCACCCTCTCGCAACGTAGTGTCCCAGCCCATCCGGCTGCAGCACGGACGGCCGACAACTAGGCACGGCCTCTCCGCTGGTGTGTCCAGGCGCCCGCCCACATTGTGTGCCGTGCCGGCGGGCGCGATGGTTGCGTGGGCCAGTCCGCCGTGCTCGCGGGCGGGCGCAGCGCCAACCCCACGCCGCTGCAGGTGAATCGGGGCATGCAGCGCTGGGACAGCGCTCTGGGCGCCATGCTCAGCGGCGTCGCTCTGGATGCAGGCTCCTTCCGCGAGCGACTCCTTTCGGCGTTCAACGCTCAGGTGGAGCGGGCCGCCCCACGGCGAGCCCGTCGTGGGCGTTTCGTCGCGCTGGCCTACGTCACTCCGCTTCCGCAGAGGGCGTGCACACGCCGTACTCGGAGCCTTGCGGCGTGCAGACACCACCCGAGCTGCAGGGCTCGTTGAACTGCGCAGTCAAGCACAGCAGAGCGCAGACGGGGCCGGACCCAAAATCGAAACAAGACGTGTTGCCTGTGCATTCTTCCGGTGATTCACAGGTGCCGCCCGCCGGCACGGTACCCTGGTCGACGCAAGCCAGGGTTGCGCCTGTGAGCTCGCTCGGGGCGCACCAGGTTTCTTCCGGGCAATCGTCGCCGAGAACGCTGCAGACGGGTGGGATCTCGGCGACATCGATGCTGACGGAGAGTTGCCCGCTGCCGACAGTGACACTTTGGCCATCCGTTTCGAACCGGTAGGAGATGGACGTCGTCGTCTGATTGAAGATGGTGAAGAACTGGGAGCTGTCCGACACCAGGTCGGCCGATACCGGCACGAACTCGCCAGGGCTCCTCTCGCGCTCCAGCGCCCACGCAAAAAGGCTCGCGTGGTACTCACCCGTCGGCAGCGTCTCCCTCACGACGTCCGTCTCCCCACCAAGGTTCAAATAGGTGAAGACCGGGCCGTACAAAGCGATCTCGCCGTGCAGCCGGTAGGTGTGCGTTCCGTTCGAGGTGAGGAGCGGCACGGTGAGCGTTCCGGTCTCGGTGGCTTCGGAGCCGCCGGAAGCGTCCGCGCTACAACCATTCAGGAGAATGGTCCCGTGCAGCAGACCGAACGTGAGCAGCGCCTTCGAAAGCATGCTTTTGATCATGAGATCTCCTCGTGCGCATAGCGCACTCGTGCGCTGCCCAGGCCTACCTCGTGGTGCCTGGCGCCTCGCAGGCAGGATCTTCGGCGCCGGCCGCGGGTGTTGTCAAGCGTGCACGACGTCTGCGCGCTTGGCGGCTCACCGCTCCGCCGCGTTGCTCGGCAGCCATTGCACTCGGCAGCGCTCACGCGCGTTGCCGTCGGCTCCGTGAGCGCGTCTCACAGGGTCGGATCTCGCCACGTCGGTTGCCGCTTCTCGTTTTGCTCGGCTCCGTTCGCATAGCGGGCCGACCGCTGCCGTCTGCGTCAGCCTCCGAGGCGTCACGAGTGGTGCGGCTTGAGGACCAGCTCGGATGGCGCAGCGGCTTCGGAATCAGTCGCGGAAGAGCTTCCGCTGGCGCAGTCTTCGAGCAACAGCGCGATCGCGTCATGAATGCGAGCGGCGCGCCCGAGCTCGACATGGTCCCAAATGCCGAAGGCGACGCTCGAGAGTCTCGCTGCGCCGTGCGACAGAGCGACGTAGGTCGAGCCGCACGAGAGCGCGGGATCGATGGCCACCACCAAGCGTCGCGGCTCGCCGTGGAACGCGTGAAGAGCCGCCCCGAGCCGACGCACGGCGTTTGACAGCGGCTCGAGCGCCGCAGCATGGACCAGCACCGTGAGCTTGGGTGCGTGCGCGTCGCACTGCCGCTCGTCCAGTGCTGCGTGGATGGACCAAAGCAGTGATTGGGTCGCATGCACGTCACCACCCACGACGTAGATCTGCTGGTGTGCGGAACGCACGTGAAGAAGGAGCCGTTCGGCTCCCTCGGTGACGAGCTCGTCCGAACGCGCCTCGCAGTTGCTATCCTGTGCCGCCCAATGCGCTCGAGCGCAGGGCTTCGCGCTCCATACGCCGGTGTCGTCGGCACGCGGCGGAAGCCAGGCAACGAAGCGCGCAGCCCGCCTCGGGCGGCCCAGTACCCTGCCCGGAGCCGCCTTGCTGAGTACCTTCTCGAACAGTAACGCTACGGCTCCA
>DASQDA010000643.1:0-3652 GCA_035634435.1 Polyangiaceae bacterium | reverse complement strand
GCATTCCCCACCGCCGCTACGACGGGCGCCACAACCCTGCTGGGCGCCGGCGCGGGCGTCGCTTCCGGGGAAGTGGTTGCGCTCGGCGCGACCTCGGTGCTGGACGACGGCGCCCCCTTCACCGCTGCCGCCGCGGTCGAGGCGGCGGCCGGGCGGGCAACTTCCGCTGCTGGGGCACGCGGTCGCATCTCCGCAGCAACCGGGCCAGCCGCGCCCGAGCTCGCGCCTTTATTCGCCGGCGCGGCTTTTTCGTCCAACTTCGTCTCCGGAGCCCGAGGTGGCCGCGCGCGGCGAGCGGCAGCCGCGTCTTCGAGAGCGTCTGGGCGGGCGCCAAGATGATCGCGGAGCAAGTTGGCGATGACGACCTCGGCCTGCTCGTGCGTCAGCAGACGCCGTGCGAGGGCCAGATCATCGGGATGCGGCTTGCGAGCACCCAGGCCGTCCACGAACCAGCGAACCAGATCCGACTCCGCGCGCGTTTTGCGTTCGTTGGCGCTGGGCAACTGCCGTTCGATCGGCCGGAGCTTGTAGGTGAGCCGCAGCAAATAGAGATTGCCGATGTCGCTGGGCTCGATGAGCGCGATGGCGGTGCCCGTGCGTCCAGCGCGGCCCGTGCGGCCCGTGCGGTGAACGTAGCTCTCCGCGGACTCGGGAAAGTCGTGGTTGATGACGTGCGTGAGATGAGAGATGTCGATGCCGCGCGATGCGACGTCCGTGCACACGAGGAACCGGAGCCTGCCTTCACGCGTGGCCGCCATGACCTTTTCGCGATCCGACTGCGGCAGATCCGCGTTCAGCCAGTCGGCGGCGTAACCTTGCTGATTGAGCGCAGCGGCGACGCGTTTGGTCTCGTCGCGTGTGTTGCAGAAGACGATCGCGCTCTCGGGATTCTCGACCTCGATGATCTGAACGAGCTCGTTGAGCTTGTCACCGCGGCTCAGGTACACGAAGTGCTGAATCTCGAGCGCGCCCACCTGATCGCCGCTCAGGGTGATGAACTCGGGATTGGTCAGCCGCGTCTCGGCCATCCGCCGGATGTCCGCGGGCAGCGTGGCGCTGAACAGCAGCGTCTGACGGCTGGCTGGCAGAAACGAGAATATCTCGTTAATCTGCGGCAAAAAGCCCATCGAGAGCATCTCGTCGCTCTCGTCGAGCACGACCACGCGGATGTTCTTCGGGTCGAGCGTGCCGCGCGAGAGGTGATCGAGAACGCGGCCAGGGGTGCCCGCGATGATCTGAGCTCCCTCTTTTATCTGCGCGATCTGCTTGGGCATGGGTGCGCCGCCGTAGATGGCCACCACGCGCGTACCCCGGTGCTTCGACAAAGCATCGAGCTCGCGGGTGACCTGCAGCGCGAGCTCGCGCGTCGGGCACAGCGCGAGCGCTTGCACGACGGGATCCTTGCGCCGCACCAGACCATCGATCAGCGGTAGGCCAAAAGCCGCAGTTTTCCCAGTCCCGGTTCGCGCTTGAACGACGAGATCCCGGCCGCGCAGCGCCGGCTCGTAAACGGCGCGCTGCACGGGGGTCGGGTGCACGTACCCGAGCTCGTCGACCGCGCGCCTCACCTCGGCTGAGAGGGGGAGGGTGTCGAAGGTAGGAAGCGTCTCGGCGTCGGTTTCGGAAGCCATCAGGGGGTCCTGCACATTCACTCTGATTTCACGCCCGACAGCTCGCGGGCAATGGCGTCGGTCCGGCGCCGCTGTTCGGCAAGGGCGACAGCCTCATAGCGCACCGCGTGCTCTTCCGCATAGCGAAGCGCGTCGAGGCGTTCGAGGGCGTCCTCGGCCAGCTTGTCCCCGCGGCAGACGCTGCCCACCTCGGCGCGTCCCCGCCACTCGGGGACCAACGCGGCGCGGAACCTTTGTAGCGCCATCCGTTCGCCGCCGGGCTCACGTGCCGCGGCCTGGCGAGCCCGGGCTACCGCCGAGGTGAGCTGGAGCACCGCGGGCCGGCAACCGACCTCCGGTCGCGGTCCGGGGTCCGGGAACCAGACCTGTCGAATGATCTGGGCCGTCCAGATAGCGGTGATGCCGGCGACGGGGACGGTAAAGGCGATGATGCCGAGCCGCCGTCCTCGACGAGCGGCGCGGTCGCGGTCAGACATAGGCGCATTTGCGCACACTTCCGGGCTACGTCAAACAGGCAGGCAATGTGCTCTCGACAGCCCACGGCGGCGCCCCTGTCGCGGCCTTCGGGCCGGAATCGGCTCTTCTGCATTGACCTCCGGCCAGTCGTCTTTCATATTCTTTCACAAGAATTTGAAACCTCAGAAACTAGAAGGGACTTCCCCCCTGGGCCTCGACGTTGCGCTCAGCTCGCTGGCCGTGGCGCCGGAAACCATGCACGCGAACGCCAGCACCGCCCAGCGATTGAGTGACGTCCAGGCGTTGCTTGCGGACGACCTGATGTGGGTGGAGTCGGCCCTTGGCTCGACCACCAGGGAGGGGCCGGCCCCTGCGGTCGACGCGGCTCGTCACCTGGTCAGCCGCGGGGGCAAGCGCGTGCGTCCGGTCGCTTTGCTGCTCAGTGCGGCGTGTTTTGGTTCCATCTCGCCGGTCGCACGCGAGCTGTCCGTCGTGGCTGAGCTGGTGCATTCGGCGACCCTGCTGCATGACGACGTCGTCGACGAAGGCACGGAGCGGCGTGGCGCCCCGACCTCTCGCCTGCTCTGGGGCAATGCGGTCAGCGTGCTTGCGGGTGATCTTCTACTGGTGCACGCGTTGGACCGCACGGCTCGTCTGGCACCTGACGTATTGCCTGGACTCATCGGGACGCTGCGTCAGCTGGTCGACGGCGAAATCGTGCAGCTGCGCGGGCGGACCGAGCTCGACGTGACCGAGCTGACCTACCAGCGCATCCTGCGCGACAAGACGGCCTCGCTGTTTGCCTGGGCCACCCGCACCGGCGCACGGGTATCGGGTGCGAATGTCGAGCAGCAAGAGTGCCTGGCTGCCTTCGGGGAGCGTCTGGGCATCGCCTTCCAGTTGGTGGACGATCTGCTCGACTACACGAGCACCACCACGGGCAAGGATCCCCTGGCGGACCTTCGCGAGGGCAAGCTGACGCTGCCGCTGGTGCTCGCCGTCGCGCGTATGCCAGAGCTGGTCGGATCGCTGCGCCGTATTTATGCAGGCGACCGCGAGCCCGTTGCCCAGGTCAGCCGGGCGGTGCTCGAAAGCGGTGCGTGCGACGAGGTTCGCCGTCGCGCGGCGGCTTTTACGCGCGAGGCGGTCAGCTCCTTGCAAAAGCTCGCCCCGACCCCGGCGCGTCTGCTGCTCGAGCAAGTCGCCAGCGAGCTTGCCGCGCGCGCCCTGTAGTGCGGGCGCGCGGCGCGCGAGCCGAGCAGAACCCTAGTTCAGGTTGCGATTCGGACCCGGTCCACTGTCAGGCTCGAGAAACGTGGCCGTGATTTCGCGCTCGAGGGCCAAGCGGATCTCGGGCTCCACCTGCTCGAGGGAGCCGGCAAGGCGCTCCACGTTGCGCTGGTAGACGAACACCCGGGCGGTCATCCCGCCAGCAGCCCCGACGCCGTCGATCAACAAGAGCGCGCGCGGGTCCACGCCGTCCACCACGACCTCGACGCCGGGCACGTCCGCAACGTAGAGCTCGTCCTCGCGGAGATAGGTCTTCAGCTGCTCTTCCAGGCCAG
>DASQDA010000642.1:0-4379 GCA_035634435.1 Polyangiaceae bacterium | reverse complement strand
GCACAGCTCGACGCGCCGCCAGACCGCCTCCCTGCTCCAGAAGCCCAGGAGCTCCAGAAATACTGGCGCCCCGCCTGCTGCATGCTCGAAGACCAGGTCGGGCACGCAGAGCCCCACGCCCGGCAGCTCGAGGATCTGCTCGGCTACCCGCGGCTGCCAGGGCGAGTCGAGTAGCGCAAACTCGGCCAGCAAGAGCGCCACTTGCTCAGGGAGCGCAGCCGCTTCGCCGAGCGTGGCCCGCGGCGCCAAATGTCGATGCTCGTAGTGAAGACGAGCTCGACTCTTGCCCCACAAGACCTCGGCCGAGAGCTCGAGCACATCACAGCTCTGCAGAACGGGCAGCATCATCGAAAGCTCGAGGCCATAACGGGTACCCGCCTCGAACAAGCTGAAGGGTCCGTCGACGTGAATTCGATAGCCGCCGTCGTCGCGCCGCTCGAGGCGGTAGAGGAGCTGGCGGAATTTCAGCTTCTGAAAGACGTGGCGGTAGGCCTCGGGGCTGGCGCAGCGCACGTCTGCAACCACCTGCACCGCACGCAGCAGCACGGCCTGGATTTGCCCGTGCTCATAGGCACGAACCAGTTCGGCGGGGTCGTATGCGGGGCCGCGCACCAGCCGGTGCAGCGCACGCAAATCGGAATAGAGCGCTTCCTCCAGCTCGGCTGTCGACAGCTGCAACTCGCTCGCACTCTGCTGCAGCACCCCCTCACGCGAGAACGGCTGTTCCAGCGTTGCCTCGCGCCGGGCGGCCGCCGCCCGCAGAAAGACATTGCTGCGCAGAGCGGCAGGGTCGGCGGCGGCGCCCTGCTCGAACTCGCAGGCGTCCTCGATGAGCTTCTTCAATCCCTCGCCCAGCTTGCGCTCGCGTGCCGAGAGCTCGATGAGGCCGAGGGCTCGCGCGACGTCGTCGCGGGTGAGGCTCACGCACGAGCTCGCTGCCACCAGCAGCTGCTCGGCAATTTCCAGGGCTCGCGTTCTCTGGCGCGCAGACAGCTCTTGCACCAGCAAGCGAGTGCCGTCTCGTTTCGCGCGCACGTGCTCGACGCTCAGCATCTGTCCTCAACGGTAAGCGGCATGCTCGCGGCGCCGCTCGCTGGTGAACGCTTCGCCGGTGCCTGCCGACACCAGCTCGTACAAGATGGCGTGCTTGTTACCACGCTGACGCAAGATGCGGCCGAGGCGCTGCACGTGCTCGCGCACCGAGCCGCTGCCGCTGATCACGATCGCCACGTTGGCGTCAGGCACGTCCACGCCCTCGTTGAGAACCTTGGAAGTGACCACCGCGCCGTAGTCACCCGACGCGAACCGGGTGAGGATGGTACTGCGCTCGCGCACCTTGGTTTGGTGAGTGATTGCCGGGATCAAAAACCGCCGCGACACCGCGTACGCAGTAGCGTTGTCCTGCGTGAAGACCAGGGTACGATCGTGACGATGCTGCTCGAGCAGGTGCTGGACGCACTCTAGCTTGCCGCAGGCGCCCTGTGCGAGCGCGCGCTGGCGTAGGTAAGCGGCAAAGGCGCGCCGGCCTACGTTGGAACGAGCGGCGCGCTGAATGAACTCGTTCCAGCCGCGCGGCGTGCCCATGCGGATGCCCTGCGAGCGCAGGAAGTCCAGGTAGAGCGCGCGCTCGGCGGTGTATTCCGCGCGCTCGTCGCTACTGAGCTCGACGTCGATGCGAACGGTTTCGTAGTCCGCCAGGTACTTGCCCGAAAGCTCGAGGATGTCCTTGCGGTAGACCACCGGCCCGATGAGCCGCTCGAGCGTCTCCTCGCGACCATCGGCGCGCTCGGGAGTGGCCGTGAGCCCCAAGCGGAAGGGCGCCAGGCACAGCTCGGCCGCAAACCTGTAAGTCTCGCCTGGCAGATGATGGCACTCGTCGAAGACGATGCAGCCGAAGCGCGCTCCGAGGTGCTGCATGTGCAGGTAAGCGGAGTCGTAGGTCGTGACGGTGAGCGGGCGGACGTCGTGGCTTCCGCCCCCCACGATGCCCACCTCCGTGCCAAAGCTCGTTCGCAGAAGATCGTACCACTGTCGCACCAGATCGAGCGTGGGCGCGACGACCAGCGTGCTGCGACGGCGATCGGCGATCGCCAGCACGGCGACGTGGCTCTTACCGGCGCCAGTTGGCAAGACAACGACGCCGCGGCCGTTGGCGTTGCGGAAGGCGTGCAGCGCCTCCGTCTGAAAGGGCCGTGGCTCGCGCTGCACACGCAGCCGCTCGGACAGCTCCGTGTAGCCGCGTGCCCGATCTTCATACTCGATGCCTTGCGCCCGCAACCAAAGGACCAGCTCCGCATACGCAACGGCGGGAGCACGGTGGCTGCGGGTGCGCCGGTCCCAGCGCAGGCAGTCGGGCGGCTCACTGGCTGCCGCGAGCTTTCGCAGCTCCAGCGTGCCCGCGACGAACTCCAGGGTGGCGGGCGCGCCGGCGACGTGCAACGGCTCAGGTGGGGGTGCAACGTGCGCCATGCGTTCAGCGGCTCAACGAAAAAGCGCGGCCGTTGCGTCGTGCGAGCGACCGCCCATGAGCTCCAGCGGAACGTGCCAGGCGACTTCGCCCATGTACGTCCCCCGGCGCTCGCGCAGGCGCACCAGGGTCGCAGCACAGTTGCCCATGGTGAGGATGCAAACCCGCGGCACCGGCGCACAGACCAGATGCTTGACGAGCTGGAAGTTCAAGCCGCCGTGAGCAACCAGCAGGACACGTGCTTTTGCGGCGCGGTGCTGCGCTTCGACGCGGGCGCAGAGCTCGGCGACCCGCGCTTGAACCTCGGCGTAGCTCTCGCCGCCGAACTCCGCGAAGTCGCCGAGCTCCGTCACGGGTCGGGACGCAAATTCTGGCCAGGCGAGATCGATCGCCTCGCGGTCGAGCCCCTCCAGCCGCCCGGCGGCAATCTCGCTCAACAAGGGCTCGAGCACCGGCGACACCCCACCGGCAGCTTCGGCCACGATTCGCGCCGTGTGCGAGGCACGCTGCAGGGGCGAACAGTAGGCGACGTCCCAGCGGAAGCCGATTGCGGAAAGCCATTCGCCCAGGAGCCGGGCCTGCTCGCGGCCTCGGGCGCTGAGCGGCGAATCGTAACGCCCCTGCATGCGGCCCTCGGCGTTGGCCTCGCTTTCTCCGTGTCGAACGATCAGAATGTCCATCTACACCAGCCGAGCTGCGTAACAGAGGTCTTCCGTGGTCGACATCGATATCACCTACGACGGCGAGCTGCACTGCAGCGCATCCCATCGACCCTCGTCCGCCACGCTCGCGACGGACGCCCCGCTCGACAATCACGGGCGCGGTCAGAGCTTTTCTCCTACGGATCTGGTGGCCACGGCCCTCGGCACCTGCATGGCAACCGTGATGGGCATTCTGGGCCGATCCAAGGGGTACGTGATCGATGGCCTCGAGATTCACGTTCGTAAGGGCATGACCTCCACCCCGCCGCGGCGGATCGCGCGGCTAGAGGTGAAGGTGCAAGCACCGGCTGCGGTGGGCTCGCGGCTGGACGCGCCGGCGCGAGCTCTGCTGGAAGAGGCAGCCCTGCACTGCCCGGTACGGCTCAGCCTGCTCGACGCGATCGAGGTGCCCGTCCACTTCGAGTGGCAGGGCGCTGAGCTCACCGCGAGCTGAGCGAATGCCCGGCGCTGGGATCCGGCTCTACCTCGGGAAGCGCCGCGAGGGCGGTGCAGCGATGCCCCTTCTGCCAGGGCACACAGCTCAGACCCACGAGGTCGGAGACGCCTAGCTGGCCGCCGACGATACGCAGCGCGTCGCGCAGCGGAAGCGCTTCGCACGTCGTGCAGTAGGCGCTCACGCTGCCGGCAGCGACATGGCTCGGTGGCAGAAACGGAACCTCGCGCACCGACTCGGGGGCGCGGCGTGCGCGGGCCGGATTAACCCTATTGGGCGCGAAGCTGACGTAGACCTCGGAGCCCAGGCCGCCGCGAATATCCTGAGCGACCCTGGGCGCCTCCGCCTGCGCGGGCCCGCTAGGCCTGGACGTGAGGCCCAACACCGCGCTGCAGTGCGGCCGATTGCCGCCGGAGCAGCGAATAGCGGCGAGCACATCCCCCCCCTGCTCCGATGCAACCTCGCGCAACAAGCGACGCAGGCGCGCCGTGTTGCAGTCGAGCTCGAGCAAGGACCGCGCCTTGAACGGCGACCAGCTCAGGGTGTTGTGGCACTGCGCAACCAGGCGTCCCAGCCGGGTGCTCGAGCGCGGCAGAGCCGAAAGCTCCCTCACCTGTTCCGGCGAAACTGCTCGGTCACGGGCATGACCTTGGAACGCAACCGGCGGCCCGTGGCGACCACAGCCTGCAACGAGAGCCGCGACACCGAGTGCCCAGACGCCGGCTAACCAAAACCTCGTGCCACAGGATGCGAACCT
>DASQDA010000641.1:0-2131 GCA_035634435.1 Polyangiaceae bacterium | reverse complement strand
GTCACTTACGGCGAGAGCATGGTGCTCGTGACGGTCGTCTCTTCCGAAGAGCGGCCTGGTCTCGATTTCTTCCCGCTCACCTGTGAGTACGTCGAAAAGACGTACGCAGCGGGCAAGATCCCCGGCGGCTTTTTCAAGCGTGAAGGGCGCCTGCGCGACGTCGAGGTGCTCACCTGTCGCATCATGGACCGCCCGCTGCGGCCCCTGTTTCCCGAGGGATACAAGAAGGACACACAGATCATCGCGACGGTGTTGTCGTCGGACAAAGAGAACCCGACGGACATGCTGGCGCTCTGCGGCGCGAGCGCTGCTCTCCACGTCTCCGACATTCCGTGGGGCGGGCCCATCGCGGGCGTTCGGGTTGCGCGCGTCGACGGCGAGCTCATCGCGTTTCCGACGTTCGAACAAAGCGCTCGAGCCGACATCGAGCTGGTGGTGGCTGCCAGCAAGGAGGCCATCGTGATGGTCGAGGGTGGCGCCAACGAGGTGCCGGAGCACGAGCTCATCGACGCGCTGTTTTTCGCGCACCGTGAAGCTCAACCCATCATCCAGCTCATCGAGCGCATGCGCGAGGCCGTGGGCAAGCCCAAGCGTCCCTTCACCACGTTGAAGCTCGACGAGTCGATCGCTCGCCGCGTCGCGGAGCTAGCCGACGGTGACCTCAAGGTTGCTTGCGTCATCCGCGAGAAGACGGCCCGCTACAGCGCCTACACGAAGATCAAGGAGACGGTCGTGGGCACCTTGATGCACGAGCTCGGCATCGAGCGCTTCGCGCCGCTGGAGAAGCTCGTGAAGGCCGAGATCGAGCACCGCAAGGCCGTCGTCGTCAGGACGATGGTGCTGGACGAGGGCCGACGCATCGACGGCCGCGACACGAGCACGGTGCGGCCGATTAGCTGCGAAGTGGGTCTCCTGCCGCGCGTTCACGGCTCGGCCTTGTTCCAGCGTGGCGAGACGCAGGCCCTGGTGACGGCAACGCTGGGCACCTCTAGCGACGAGCAGAAAATGGACGCGCTGACCGGCGAGAGCTGGAAGCGCTTCATGCTTCATTACAACTTCCCGCCCTTCTCGACCGGTGAAACGAAGCCGATGCGCGGCCCTGGGCGGCGCGAGGTTGGCCACGGGGCTCTGGCCGAGCGCGCCATGGTTCGCATGCTCCCGTCGCACGAGGAGTTTCCGTACACGGTTCGCATCGTGAGCGAGGTCCTCGAATCCAACGGCTCCAGCTCGATGGCGAGCGTCTGCGGCGCAACGCTGAGTCTGATGGACTGCGGCGTCCCCATTCGGCGCCCCGTCGCCGGCATCGCCATGGGGCTCATTCAAGACGGCTCCAAGGTGGCTATCCTGAGCGACATCCTGGGTGACGAAGATCACCTGGGTGACATGGACTTCAAAGTCTGTGGCACCACGCAGGGCATCACCGCCATTCAGATGGACATCAAGATTTCGGGTCTCGAGCGCTCGATCATGGAGCGCGCGCTCCAGCAGGCGCGCGACGCCCGCTTGTTCATCATCGACAAGATGAACGAGACCTTGTCGACGGCGCGCAAAGACATCAACCGTTGGGCCCCACGCATCACCAGCATCAAGGTGAAGCCCGATCAGATCCGCTTGATCATCGGGCCGGGTGGCAAGACCATCAAGGGCATCGTCGACCAGACCGGCTGCAGCGTCGACGTCGAGGACGATGGGACCGTGAACATCGCGAGCGCTGACTCGGCGGCGGTGAAGCGCGCGCTCTCGATCATCGAGGGCTTGGTTGCCGAGCCCGAGGTCGGCGCCGTGTATCACGGCACGGTTCGGCGGCTGACCGACTTTGGCGCCTTCGTGGAGATCCTCCCCAACACCGAAGCGCTGCTGCACGTGTCGGAAATGGCGCACGAGCGCGTCGAGGCGCCAGGCGACGTGATGCGCGAGGGCGAAGAGATCGACGTCAAGGTCATCAGCGTCGATCGCGAAGGCAAGATCCGGCTGACGCGCCGCGAGCTTCTGCCCTTCCCCGAGGGCGAAGAGGGCGACCGCGCACGCGAGCGCATTGCTCGCTCGCGTGAAACTGGCGGCGGACCGCCCTCGCGCGGCGGCGGCGGTCCCCGGGGCGGCGGTAGCGGTGGATCCCGCGGCGGACCGCCCT
>DASQDA010000640.1:0-4940 GCA_035634435.1 Polyangiaceae bacterium | reverse complement strand
CGGCGCTGCTCGAGCTGCTGTATAGCTCGGGCCTCCGCGTGAGCGAGCTCGTCGGCCTGGACACGCACCACGTGTGTTTCGATCGTCAAGAGGTAAAGGTGCTCGGCAAGGGGAGGAAGGAGCGCCTGGTGCCGGTGGGCTCGAAGGCCTTGCTCGCCCTCGAGCAGTACCTTTCCCTTCGCCCCGCCAGCCCTGGCCAGAGCTCCCGGCAGGCTCTCTTCACGGGACGTCGCGGCCAGCGGTTGAGCATACGCTGGGTGCAGGAGCTGGTGCGTCGCTATGGCGCGCTCGGCGCAGGGCGTTCGGACCTACATCCTCACGCGCTGCGACACTCCTGCGCTACCCACATGCTCGAAGGCGGTGCCGACCTGCGCGCCATTCAAGAAATGCTCGGCCATTCGAGCCTTTCGACCACTCAGCGCTATACCCACGTTTCGATGGACCAGCTGCTGGCTGTTTACGACCGCGCTCATCCGCTGGCGCACGCGCGCCGCCAGGCGTCGCCGCGTCGGAAATGAAGGCACCCTCGCTGAGGCTGGTCGCTCGGAGCGCGCTGCAAGGAGCGGCCGCCGCGGCTTTCATCAGCTTCCTGGTGGCGGCTCTCGAGGCCCGCTGGGCCGCCCAGGCGAACGAGGCCCGCTTCACCAGCTTGTGGCTTGCTACCGCGGGGCTCTTGGCGCCCCTGGCCTTGGCAATGGGTGCGGGGCTCGGGCTCCTGCGCCCCGCTTTCATCGGACGCAAGCGGTGGCACCGGCTGCGCAGCTGGTTCAGCGACGCACCGTCGCCTGAGCGGCCGCTGGCGGCCCTGCTGGCGCCCTTCGCCTTGTTGCTGTGGTTGGTCGTGGTGGCCAACTGGGGCTTGCAGGTCTTGCTCGCCGAGCCAGCGCCGCCGATCACGGGCAGCACGCTAGCGCTGGGCTCGACCATACTCGGCGCCACGCTGGTGTTCTCCGTAGCCGGCTTTGCAAAGAGTGCGTCGGAACGCCCTCTGCGATTGCCAGCGCCTTGGCTCGGCTTCCTCGTCTCGGCCGTCGTAGCGCTCACGCTTTTGCTGGTGCTGGTGCTGCTGGGCGAACCGAGTGGCAGCGGAGGACCGCTCGCTCTCTTCGGGGTCTTACGCCGCGAGGAGCTCGATCTCCGCCCCGTATTCCTGCTGCTGCTGTTCGTGGTGGGTGCCGTGGTCGGCTCCGCCGTCCGTCTGGACCGAGCGCTGCTGATGGCCACGCTCGTGCTGGGCCTTCAGCTCGGTCTCGGCTTCAGAGCAGCTCGGGGTGGGCTCGATGAGCCGACGCTGGCGCTTGCGATCGAGCGCTCCGCTCCGCTCTCCTCCCGATTGCTTGCCGCCTTGCAGCGCAGCAGCGACCGCGACGGCGACGGGTTCGCCGCGCTCTTCGGCGGAGGTGACTGCGATGAGGACGACCCTCGGCGAAACCCGAACGCCAACGACATGCCCGCCAACGGGGTGGACGAAGACTGCTCGGGCGCCGACGCCGCCGTCGTCGAGCCCCCGGCCGCTGCGGACGCGGCGACGAGCGCGCCGCCGCAGCATCCGCCTGGACGCCTTGCGGCGCCTCTGAACGTGGTCCTGATCACGGTGGATACGCTGCGTTACGATCTCGGGTACCTGGGCTATCCGAAGACGATCTCGCCGCGCATCGACGAGCTGGCAGCCGAGAGCTCCGTGTTCGAGCGGGCCTACGCGCTGGCGTCCTACACGGCCAAGAGCCTTCCGCCGATGATGATCGGCAAGTAC
Source organism: Polyangiaceae bacterium (assembly GCA_035634435.1). Classification (GTDB taxonomy): domain Bacteria; phylum Myxococcota_A; class Polyangia; order Polyangiales; family Polyangiaceae; genus PMG-095. The sequence continues at coordinate 3,187 of DASQDA010000640.1, read as the reverse complement.
GGTGGCGAAACCGAACGCGGCTTTTCGCACTTCAATCGCTTCGCCACCAGCGAGACGTTTCTGCCTCAGCGCTTGCAGCGCGCCGGCGTGCGAACGGTGAGCGTTCAGGGCCATTGGTACTTCTTCAAACCTTTCGGCCTGGAACGCGGATACGACGTCCTCAACACCGACGCGGCGCCCAAGGCGGCGCAGGGCGAGGGGGACCGTGGCTCCACCAGCGAGGCCTTGAGCAACGCGACCATCACGGAGCTCTCGCGACTCGAGCAGGGCGACAAGCCGTTTTTCCTGTGGGCGCACTACACGGATCCGCACTCCGAGTACGTGCGGCATGACGGCTTCGAGTTTGGCCCTGGAAGTCGCGGCGCCTACGACAGTGAGGTTGCGTTCGTCGATCACCACGTCGGCCGCGTGCTGGATGCATTGCGCAAGGGGCCGCACTGGAACCGCACGGCGGTGATCCTGACGAGCGATCACGGCGAGGCTTTCGGTGAGCACGGCATGATCCGGCATGGCTTCGAGCTCTGGGAAGAGCTGGTGCGCGTGCCCTTGCTGGTGCGGGTGCCCGGATTGCCAGCGCAGCGTATCCAACAACGTCGCAGCGTCATCGACGTGGCCCCGACGGTGCTCGAGCTGATGCGGGTTCCCTTGCCGAGCGGGCAAGGCGTCGACTTCGTGAGCGGCCAGTCCCTGCTCCTCGAGCTAACCGCCAAGTCGGGCAGCCCACTGGCAACCCGTCCGGTGTTCATCGACATGTCGGCCGGCCCCCACAACGCCGAGCGACGTGCGTACATTCACGACGACCTCAAGCTCGTGACCAGCGCGGGTCGCCCGCTGGGGCTCTATGATCTCGCCGCGGACCCAGCCGAGAAGCACAACCTGATGAGCGACCCTTCCCGGCTGCAGCCCGCGATGGAGCGCTTCAAGGCGTTCCGCCGCAAGCTGCGCGAGGTGGTCGTACGCGCACCTTGAACGCGGCGGTCAAGCGATCTCCACCAAAATGGCGCCCCGCTCGACCGTCGCGTCCGGGCTGATCAGCACCCGAGCAATACGCCCAGCGCGGGGCGACAAGATCTCGTTCTGCATCTTCATGGCTTCGATGACAGCGAGCGGGGTGCCGACTTCCACGGTTTCGCCAGAGACCACGCGAACCTCCAGCACCCGGCCCGGCATCGGCGCGACTACGGGGCCCGAGAGCGCCCCGGCGGAACGCGCGTGCGCTGTGAGCGCTGTCGTACCCAGCTCGAGCTCATGGCTGGACCCTTGGTGCGTGAAGGTGAAGCTCTTGCCCGTGGTCGCCCGAGTCAAGCTGACGACACGCCCATCGACCAGCACGATGGGACACGCGCCGCCGAGCAACACGCGGACGGCGCGCGGACCCTCGTTGCCGTCCGCGCGCGTTACCTGCACCCACTCGTCCGTCGCGGCTTCGACGAGCAGAGTGTGAGCACTGCCGTCGAGAGCGAACGCTCGGCTCTTACCCCTGCGGGGATCCATGCTTTCGAGCGTAGTGCATTTCCCCGCGGCTCGCTCTCAGCGGCGGCCCCGACGCGGTGATGCGTATGGCCCCAGGGGCGGCGGCCGTCGTCCGTCCTCTGCAGCGCAGATCACGGTGATGCGCGAGGGCGTGTACAGGAACGCCGTGACGAGGCTCGCCGCGAGCGTGAACTCGTCCGAATGAAAGCGGACTTCCGACCAGCCCGAGGGACACAGCTGGCGCAGATCATAGCCGCCCTGGAGCGGAAGGCTCCCGAACAAGAAGGCGGCGTGCCAGCGACCGTCGAAGTCGCGAGCGATAGGGCCGGGTGGAAGTCCGGAGTGAACCCGGGTAGCGGCGCACCCGCAAGCGAGCGCACCCGCCGCCAACAGGAGCAAAGGCCTCAACGCCATGTGTGCTCCTGACACTCGACTCGCAGCGTGTGTGGGAGATAGAGCCCGAGCGTCATTGCGGATGCGGCGTGGGCCCAAAACGGACGGCGCACGCGGATCTCACGAGCGCGGCCCGAGGCACACAGGTCGCGGACGTCCACGGCTTTGCCACCGAACAAGCCGAAGACGTAACGATGCACCGTCGTCTCGTGCACGGCTTTCGGGGCTACGTGTGTCGAGCACCCGCCAGCGCCTAGCCCGAGGAGCAACCCTGCCAGCCAGTGAACGCGGAGTGCCACGCGCGCAGGCTAGTACATTCGCCCGGGAACACCGTTCCGCCTCGACGTGGAACGCCAATAACCGGCTTGCCAGGCATGCGCGTGGGGTGCCTCGGGCAAACCCGTGCGCCGAGCAGGCGAGCTGTTCGGCGGTTGGGAGGCAGGAGCGGGTGGGCGCAGCAGGATTTGAACCTGCGACTTCGTCCGTGTGAAGGACGCACTCTACCGCTGAGTTATGCGCCCGCGAGCGACGCCCTTCTAGCGCGCCGCCGTCCGTCCCGCAATCGTTTCGCGACGTCGGGCGAGCGTCGCCAGGTTTACAGAACCGGGGCCCTCGGTGTTATAGGGGGGGTCGCCGATGGACAGCTCTCTCCCTGCGCGGGCGGTTGGGTCACTCCGCCCGGTTCCGATGAGGAACGGATGACCTCAGTGCCTGCTGACAAGTCGCCATCGGAGCGTCTCCGGTCGAGTGATCGGGTCCAGGGCCTGCTGGTAGTGGCGCTTGCCTTTCTGGCCAGCCTTGCCATCTCACTGTGGGCCAAGCGAGTGTCGGAGCCCGAGCAAAGCACGCCCCCACTGCCACCCACGAGCGTCGGAGTGGTGGGCTGGCCGAACCAGGTCGACGCCGTGGCGACACTGCGGACAGCCCAGGCGCTGACGCGACGCATTTCGTTGCGCGGGTTCGTCGCCGAGGGGGTCAAGAGCGACGGCACCATCGACGTCGGTGGCCGTAAGGGCAGCATCCGCTATTCCTTCCAGAGCCCACCCGGTCACGGGCCACAACCGCCCCGCGAGCCGGGCTCGGTGCCGCGGCGCAACCTCTGCGGCCGGCAAAGTGTGCGCGTGCAAAGTAGCGGCATCTACGCCGACGCGGATCAGAACGAGCTTCCGTGTCCCTCCAGGCCGCTTTCGCCGCTGCCGGCGCCACGGTGCACGCTGGCTCGCATCTGGCAACACGCTCTGGCCCGCGAGGCCCCCAGCGACGCTCTGGCGCGCATCGAGTATTATCGTGCGGCGGTCGGCCCGGCGTGGCACTTCGAGCT
>DASQDA010000639.1:0-6525 GCA_035634435.1 Polyangiaceae bacterium | reverse complement strand
TAACTTCGACACCGAGCTCGCGGAGGTGTTTTTCGAGGCGTTCGCCCGAACGGTACAAGCGAACCTGCATCTGGTGCTGCACTACGGTAACAACCTGCACCACATCATCGAGATCTCCTTCAAAGCGCTGGCCCGCGCGCTGCGGGAAGCGGTGGAGCTCGATCCGCGAGCCACCGGCATTCCCTCCACCAAGGGGACCCTGCGATGAGCAGCCTGCAGGTGATTCCCGCGATCGATCTTCTGGCTGGGCAGGCTGTGCGTCTGCGCCAGGGTCGCTACGACGACGTGACCGTCTACGCTCACGATCCGGCGGAGCTGGCGGCCGAGTGGGCGGGTACCGTCCGCCGGCTACATGTCGTGGATCTGGAAGGCGCCCGCGCCGGACACGCCGTGCAGCAAGAGTTAGTGCGCCGGGTGGTGACTGCTTTCGGACCGGGCGTACAAGTCGGCGGCGGCGTTCGTTCGCTGCAAGCACTGGAGAGCTACTTCGAGCTCGGTGTGGAGCGGGTGGTACTTGGAACCGCGGCCATCAAGGACCCCGAGCTGGTGGAGCGCGCCACCGAGCTCTACCCCGGGCGCATCATCGTCGCCGTGGACGCCAAGGCGGGCTGGGTGGCGACGGAGGGCTGGGCCGAGACCTCCGAGCGGCGCGCGGTCGATCTGGTGCGCGAGCTGGCGCGCTTGTCCCTTGCCGCCGCTCTCTACACGGACATCGAGCGTGACGGCATGGAGGTGGGCCCGAACATCGCGGAGACAGCCCTCCTGGCAGGCGAAACCGGGGTACCCATTATTGCAAGCGGCGGCGTGGGCACGCTCGCTCACCTGCGGGCGCTGGCCGTTGCTGGTGCGGGGGTGGTCGGGGCCATCGTCGGGCGTGCGCTGCACGAGCAGCGCTTCAGCTTGAGTGAAGCCGTGGCCGCCGCGAGCGGGGAGCAGGGCCCCTGAATGGCCGAGCCCCTCCACTCCGAGCCCGCCTTCGACGATAGCGATGAGCGCCGCCGTCGACGTCGCTCGCTCCGGGAGGACGCCGTCAACCTGCCGAACCTGCTGACTTTCGGCCGGGTCGCGGCAATTCCCATCGTCTTGATGCTGATCGATCGCGGTACCCCCAAGGACTGCACCTGGGCCGCCATCGTGTACTCGGCCGCGGCGATCACGGACCTTCTGGACGGCTATCTCGCCAGGCGCATGAACGTGGTCAGTGTGCTCGGCAAGTTCCTCGACCCGCTTGCCGACAAGCTGCTGGTCATGGCGTCCCTCGTCTACATGGTGCCAATGGGGCGTATCCCCGAGTGGGCGGTGGTTTTGCTGCTGGCGCGCGAGATCTCGGTAACGGGACTGCGCAGCATCGCCAGCAGCGAGGGCGTCGTCATCGCTGCTGGCGAGGACGGCAAAGCAAAGACTGCGCTCCAGATGGTCGGCATCCTGTGCCTCATCCTGGGTTACCCTTACCACTTCAGCCTTGGGCCGCTCGACCTGGGCGTGGTGGACCTCGTCTACGTGGGGCGCGCTCTCGTGTACGTCTCCCTGTTCTTCTCGATCGTCAGCGCGGTTTCCTACGTGCGCTTGTTCGATGCTGCCGTGGAAGCGAAAACGGGCCGCAACGGGTGACCTTTACAATGGCCGCCTCCCGCTGCTAGAAGCCTCGCACGATGTCCGGTAGTGCTGCTCGCCGAATGGGATTCGCCGTGGCCCTCGCCGCAGGTGCTCTGCTGACCTTGATCGGCGGCTGCTCGCTCCAGGGCGAGGGCGAGCGCTGCAGCCTACAAAAGAATGGCAATGCCGACTGTGACGAGGGCTTGGTTTGCACCGCGTTCGGCGGGTTCGACCGCTGTTGTCCGCCTGAAGGCGAGCCTATCGGTGATGCCCGCTGCCGCGAGCCGATGATGACCAGCGGCGGGTCTGGCGGCATGGGTACGGGCGGCGGCGGTATGAGCGGCGCCTCGAACACTGCCGGCACGAGCGGCACATCCACGACCGGCGGAACCGCCGGCGCTACGAGCAGCGGCGGGACGAGCGGCGCTGGCCAGGGTGCCGCGGGCGAGGTCGGCCAGAGTGGGAGCGAGAGCGCCGGCGGTAGCGAGAACACCGGCGGCGCAGCACCGGACGCCGAAGCGACCAGCGGCGCCGGAGGCGCCTAGTCGTATGCCGTCCGTCGAGGGGCTCACGCACCTCGGACAGGAGGCGCTGTTGCTGTCGCTTGTCGTCTCGCTGCCGGTCGTCGGGCTAGCCGCTGTCGTGGGCTTGCTGGTCGCGGTGCTGCAGGCGGCAACCCAGGTGCAAGACGTGACGATTGCTCACCTGCCGCGACTCGTGGTCGTCGCGCTGGCGCTGGCCGCCGTAGGCCCCTGGATGGGCGCGCAGATTGCCGCGTTTGCTGCCCGCGCGATCGTTGGCGGTTGAAACCCGCGCCGCTCGCTCCCTCTGACCTGCACGGGCAACGCTCCCGGCGTACCCGCCTCCGTGTCGCAGGGCGCGTTTTCATCGTGGACGGCGAGGTGTTGCAGCTAGCAGACGCCGAATCCCGCATCGAAGCTCTGGGACAGTGGAGCGGCATCGAGCCGGGTCAGCTCGTGATCGTGCGCGGGCGCTGGACGGGGCGCGCGCTCGTCGAGAGCCGCGTGGAGTGGCAACAGGCGGCTCCCACTCCACGCGGCGACGGCGAGTTCGCCCGCCTGGTCTTGCAAGGCGCGGGGCCGCGCCTGCGGGCTCGCGCGCGCGGGCTGGCCGTGATCCGCCGCTACTTCGAGGAACAGGGCTTCCTGGAAGTAGAGACGCCGCTGCGTGTTCCCGCGCCGTACGCCGACGCGAATATCGAGGCGGTCCGGGCGCCTCCCGACTGGCTCATCACCTCCCCCGAGCTGCAGATGAAACGGCTGGTGGTGGGGGGCATCGCGCGGCAATTCCAGCTGGCACGCGTTAGCCGGCGGGAGGAACGCGGCGCATTGCACGAGCCCGAGTTCACGCTGCTCGAGTGGTACCGGGCATTCGCCGGCTTCGAGCATGTGTTGCGTGACACTGAGGTCCTCGTGTCGCGCGTCGCGCGGGCTCTGCGTGGCCGTGCCGAGCTCGTCGCACCCGGCGGCCTTCGCATTGACGCGCGCCCGCCGTTCGAGCGTGTGAGCGTCGCGGCGGCCTTTCGAAAGCACGCGGGCGTCCGCGACGTGAGTGATCTCGCGAGCACGGACGAAGACCGCTACTTCGAGCTGCTGGTGAGCCGTGTCGAGCCAGCGCTGGCCGCCCACAAGGCGCCGGTATTTCTTTACGAGTACCCGGTACAGCAGGCATCGCTATCGCGGCCCTGCGCGCACGATCCACGCTTTGCGGAGCGGTTCGAGCTCTACGCGGGCGGGGTCGAGCTGTGCAATGGCTACGGTGAGCTCACCGATCCTGGCGAGCAGCGGCGGCGCTTCGCCCTGGAGCGTGGGCGGCGGCGCCGTCAGGGCCGTGCGCCCTACCCCCTCGATCAACGCTTCCTGGCAGCGCTCATGGAAGGCATGCCGCCGACGGGGGGCAATGCGCTGGGGGTCGATCGCTTGTTGATGCTCGCGCTGGGCGCCGAGCGCGTGCAGGACGTGCTCGCCTTTCCTCGCGATGCCCTGTGATAGCCCCGCTAGCGCGGCGGCCCGCGCGCTCAGTCGAAGCGTACGATCGAGACGGTGGGAACCGGTAGCAGCCGTTCGCGCCCCCCAAGCGAGACGATTTCGATGACGAACGCGTAGGACAACACGTACGCACCCTGACGATGCACGAGCTCGCCAGCGGCCGCCGCCGTGCTGCCAGTCGCCAGCAGATCGTCCACCACGAGAACTGCCGCACCCTCTTTCAGGGTGTCACGGTGCATCTCGAGCTCAGACTCGCCGTACTCCAGCGAATAGGACACCTTATCGGTCCGATACGGCAGCTTGCCCGGCTTACGGACGGGAACGAAGCTCGCGTTCAGACGAGCCGCCAACGCGCCGCCGAAGATGAAACCGCGGGACTCGACGCCGACCACAGCGTCCACCTGCGAGCCCACGAAGCGGTGGGCGATGGCGTCGAGCACGATGTGAAAGCCTTTGGGATCCGCAAGCAACGGGGTGATGTCGCGGAACAGCACACCCGGCTCAGGGAAGTCGCGCACGTCACGGATCAAGCGCCGCACGTACGACATGGCGTCGAACTCTGCAGGCAGCGCCACCTCGTCGAGGCGACGACGCTCGTTCACCTGCGGCAGCTTCTTGGTTTCGACGCCCCGCGGGGTCGGCAAGAGCCGCGCTGGTACCGGTTTCGTGCGTTTGACGATTGTTCCCTTCCTCGACACCATGCTGGCTCCTCACTCGGTTGCGCTCCGAGCGAGCGTCCAGATGGAGTCTCGACGCAAGAGCGCGTCGAATGCAAGCCTTGCGCGGCAGGCGCGCCGAAAGCGCCGGGCGGCCAACAGCCCCGAGGAAAGCCTCGCAACTAGCGCGTCGTCAGCAGGTCGGGCAGTGGCAATTGACGCCTCGAGGCCCGGAGAGGTCGTCGCAGATTAAAAAGGGCCAGACGCAGACCGTGGGTCCGAGGCAACCGCAGGTCGCGTCGGACCCGCAGGCCGCCGGGCTGGTGACGCAGTGGTATCCTGGCAACGGGTAGGCGCTGTTCATGACGCAGGACTGCTGAGGCCCTGTGCACTTGGCGCACCCCGCCACGCTGGCGCACTCTGCCGTCGGGACACACGGCCCCCAGCAGTTGCCCACCACGGAGGCCACACTGCCACTGGGACAGACGGGCTCGGCCGCCCTGCAAGTCACCTGCCCGTCGCAGCGAAAACCGGCGACACAGCGGCCACTCACGCAGCGCGCCTCCGTCCTGAGTCCGAGCGCAGAGCAGTGATCCTGAATGCACTGCAGGCCGCAGCTCGGCGGATCCGCCTCGTTGGGCGCCAGGGCCTGGCAGGTGCAGCAGTCAGAGAACATTCGGCACTCGGAGTCGTCGCTGCATTCCGCGACAGCGGCCCCCGCTCCTGCTTGTCCGCCGCTGCCCCCCATTGCGACCACGCCACCCGCTGCGCCGCTGCCCGCCCCCGCGTCGGGCTCGCCCTCCGACGGAGGCGTGACGCTCCCGCAGCCGAGCGTAATGATCCAGATCAAACAGAGAAGGTTGCCCCGCCCGCAACGCTGTTTCATCGGTCAATCGTACACCAATCGCGCAGCGAGCGCACGTTGATGCCCCTGCAGCGCAAACTCTGCCGCCAAACACTCGCACCCCACGCCGCCGTGAACGCCTATGAGCCTACACCAGCGCCAGAATGCGACGATTGCCGCGCAATGCTGCTGACGATCGCGTCGGCGCGTTCCTGAAAATCACGCCCCCACAGATCGAGGACGAGCGGCGTCACGCCCACCACTCCGGCGTCATAGGCCTCCGTGTCGGAGCCGGCGACAGGTCGATGCTCGGCGCCCGGCCCGCCTATCCACAGATACTCGCGACCGCGCGGATCTTTACGGAAGTCGACCTGGTCGACATACACGCGACTGCCGAGCCGCGTGGCGCGAACGGGCCAAGCATCGCCGGGAGGAACATTGACGTTCAGCAAGATGGCGCCCTGGTCCTTGCGTTCAGCCAGCTCACGCGTCAGCTGCGCACCCAGCGCGCACGCCGCCGAAAGGTCGGTGTCGAACGCCGCGGAAAGCGCAATCGACGGCAGCCCCTTGAGCGCGCCTTCACGCGCGGCGGCCACCGTGCCGCTATAGAACACGTCATCGCCGAGATTGACGCCGTGGTTCATGCCGGAGACGACGACGTCTGGCCGTCGCGGCAGCACGCGCCCGATCGCGTGGAGAGCGACGTAGACGCAGTCCGCGGGCGTGCCATCGACGGAGAAGATGCCCTCGCCGTGCCGGAAGAGCCGCAAAGGCCGATGCAAGCTGAGCGCGTGGCTGGCGGCGCTCTGCTCGTTATCCGGCGCACAGACGATGACGTCAGCCACCTCCATCAGCGCCGTGCGCAGGGCGTTGATGCCCACGGAGCGGTACCCGTCGTCGTTGGAGAGCAGTACGAGCGGGCGCACCATCCGAGCGCTCTACGCCGAGGCTCCGAGCACCTGATCGAGCTCGCCCGTCTCATCGAGGCTGAGCACGATGTCGCAGCCGCCGACCAGCTTGCCGCCCACGTAGAGCTGCGGGAACGTCGGCCAGTTGGAGTATTCCTTGAGTCCTTGGCGCAGCTCCGCGTCGGCGAGGATGTTCACGTCCAGGAAGTCGACCTGCTTCTTCTTGAGAAGGGAGACCACCTGGGCCGAAAAGCCACACTGAGGGAAATGCTTGCTGCCCTTCATGAACAGCACGACGTTCTTGGAGCCGACGGTATTTTCGATTCGTTCGCGGATTGCGGTGTCCATCATGAGCCTCCTTGGCGCTGCGTCCATTGAGCGGGGGTAAACGTCTTGAGGGCGAGGGCGTGAATCGGGCCGGCCATGGCCTCACCCAGCGCCCGATACACCAGCTGGTGCTGCTCGAGAGCTGACTTGCCCTCGAAGGCACGGGTGACGATACGCGCCTGATA
>DASQDA010000638.1:0-5264 GCA_035634435.1 Polyangiaceae bacterium | reverse complement strand
GCTCGGCTTGGGTAGCGCCGAGCGGGAGCACCTCGCGCGTTTGAATGACACGCAAGAGCTTGGCCTGCGCGTCGAGCGGCATGTCACCGATCTCGTCGAGCAGCAGCGTGCCCTTGTGGGCTGCGCGGATGAGCCCGGGCTTGTCGCGGTCGGCACCGGAGAAGGCCCCTCGCTTGAAACCAAAGAGCTCGCTCTCCAGCAGGTTGCCAGGGATGGCAGCGCAATTGACGGCACAGAACGGACCGCTTCTGCCACTCAGGAGATGCAGCTCCGTCGCCGCGATCTCCTTGCCCGTGCCGCTTGCGCCGAGCAAGAGCACGTTGAGCTCGGAGGGCGCGATGCGCTCGAGGTCAGCGACCAGCCGGTCCATCTGAAAGCCACCCACGAGCTCGGTGCGCGCACGCGCGCGCCGGGACGCGCCGGGCACCAAGCTACCGTCGATGCGGTACAAGGCATACTGTTCGGCGTCGCGCTCCACGAACTTGAAGATTGCGTCCCCGATGCGCAGCTCGTCGAACGCCTCCAGCCGATCCTCGCTGACACGTCTCCCGTTCACCAGCACGCCGTTGCGGCTGTTCAGGTCCCGGATGCAAAAGCCGCCGTCCTCCCAGCTGAGCTCCGCGTGCACGCGGGACACAGCGCTGACGGGCAGCAGAATGTCGGCAGGAGGCTCGCGTCCGATGGTCAGACGCGCGCGCGTCAGGGGGAACGCCGCCGGCAGACTCGGATAGGCGTCGGCATACAGCAAGACGAGCCCGGCAACGGCGCTGCCGTCACCGCCTGGTGCGCCGGGCGCACCGAATTCCTGCATCGCGCCGGTCGTGAAACTCACGAGAGAAGCCGAGCCTAGCGCATCTTTTCGGCCGAGGGTGAGCGGCCCGGCCGCGCGCGCGCTAGAGCAGGGGAATGAGCGCCCCAGCGCCGACCCTTCGCGTAGCGGCCCTACAGCTTTCCAGTCAGGAGAACGTCGCGGAAAACCTGCGCTGCGTCGACGAGCTGGTTGGCGAGGCAGCGCGGCGTGGTTGCGAGCTGGCGCTGCTTCCCGAGAACTTCGCCTACATCGGGAACGAGGACGGCAAACGCGAGCTCGCAGAAGCGCTGCGCGATCCGCAGGGGCGTATTCAGCGAGCGCTCGCCGACCTGGCGCGCCGCGAGCGCCTGACCCTGATCGCCGGTGGCTTTCCCGAGCAAAGCACCGACCCAGCGCGGCCACACAACACCAGCCTGCTGTTCCTGCCGGATGGCAGTCCGGGCGAGGTGTACCGCAAAATACACCTGTTCGATGCCGAGCTCGGGCAACATGGGTCGTTGACGGAGTCCGCGAGCACCCTCGCAGGTAGCGATCCAGTCGTGGCCGAGGTTCAGGGTTTTCGCGTCGGTCTCTCCATTTGTTACGACCTGCGCTTTCCGGAGCTCTACCGCAGGCTCGTGGAGCAGGGCGCCGAAGTGCTGACGGTGCCTGCAGCGTTCACCGCGTACACGGGCAAGGACCACTGGCACGTGTTGCTGCGAGCCCGCGCGATCGAGGCGCAGTGCTACGTCGTGGCGGCAGCACAGTGGGGCCGCCATCCTGGCGGGCGCACCACGTTCGGGCACAGCCTCATCGTGGATCCTTGGGGCGGTGTGCTGGCGGAGGTCGCCGATGGCGTAGGTGTCGCCTGCGCGGATCTTTCGCGTGCGTTCCTGACGGACGTTCGCTCGCGGGTGCCGAGTCTGCGGCACCGCCGCCTCTGACCTTGGCTGGCGCGCGCCTCCGCCCTGCGCGTCGCGTCAGAGATGCCGCTTGGCGATCTCGGTCCACGTCCCGGAGGGCTCCAGCGAGATGTAGCTCTTCCAGAACGGACGAGCCTTCTGCGTTTCGCCGATCTGCTCGTAAGCCATGGCCAGGTTGAAGTACGCGTCGGAAAATTTCGGATCGGCTTCGATCGCTCCCAAGAAGAGCGAGATGCTGTTCTGCGGATGGCCGCGCTCCAGCATGACGTAGCCGAGGTTGTACTGTGCTTCCGGTTGCCGGGGGTCGATGTCCAGCGCTTGGCGGTACAGCTCTTCTGCGCCGTTGGTATCCTGCTGACGAAAACGAATGTTGCCCAGATTGGTGTAGGCGATGCTCAACCAGGGATCGAGCTGCACGGCCTGGCGATACAGCCGCTCCGCCTCGGGCATGGTGAGCGGGTCCTCGTCCAGCTGGCTTGCGCGCAGATAAAGCTCATAGGCGCTGCGGGCTCGTTCGCGGCCAGCAGAGGGACGCAGCACGCGCACCACGTCATCGCGTAAGGTGCGAACCTCCAGATCGAGCACCATCTGACCAGTGAGCGGCTCGAACGCCCCGTCATGGGCGCGCACCACGACGCGCTGGCCGTCAGAGACGATGCGCAGCTCTTGCAGCGGGCGGGTCACCTTGGGTAACGAGCGACGCAGCGCCTGGATCGCGCGGGTGACGTCGCGCAGGCGCACCTTCTGCTCGAGCAGCGTCTTGGCGGTACGCAGGGCGATCAGATCCGAGAACGTGTAGGCCCGTCGCCCGCGCCGCCGACCGCTCGGCGAGACCACGCCCGCGCGATCGAGCGAGCGCAAGCGTGTGGGCGTCAAGTCGAGCAAGCGCGCGATCTCGGTGAGCGTGAATAGATCCGTCAACGGCTCGCGGGTGGCGCCGGGCGCTTCTACGGCGCTGGGCGTGACGAGCTCCTGGCGACGCTGCACACGTCCACCGCCAGGTCCGAATACGACGTGGATGATCTTGTCGTCGTGCTGCTTCTTGCGCCGCATTGCCAACTGCTTACGCTCGAGTTCTTCCAAAGCGAAAGGCTATTCAATTCTTCCGCACGCGGTCTGCTGTCAAGAGGGAGCGGTGAACCATGTGGGTGAGGCGTGCTCCTTCCTCGAAATCAGTTGGCCGCGTCTCGGGCTTGCGTTGCGCTCATGCCCGTGCATGGCATGCGACACGCACTTGCGGACGCCTCGGAGGTGTGCCGTCAGCGGTGTGCTCGCGATGGCTCTCGAAAGCCTCGCGCCCTCGAACGTCGCGCCTCCGCATCACGCAGCGTGAGCCGGTTGTGCGCATCTTCGCGCCCTGTCCGCGAGCGGCGCGACCTGCCCTGCGGAAATTGGGCCGCGTGCCACGCGGCGTGGCTTAATCGACGCAAGGAGGCAATGATGCAGCACACCTATCTAGGCCCAGAGCGGCGCCACCACCGCGCCTACTTGACGCGCAACACCGAGTACCACTTCCGCGGCGCGCTTTGCATTGCGGTGCGCGATCGCAGGTCGGGCCGCTGGCTGTCCGCTCATCTTGCGCTCAATCGTACGTTGAGCGGCGGTGTTCGCGTTTTCGCCAACGGCTCCGCTCTGCCGAGCGCCAATCCACCCGAGGTGGGCGAATCGCTGCACTTCGCGGATGGCGGGCGCGACCTCATCACCAGCACTCTGTGCCGCGTGGAGCGGCCGCCGGTCGAGCTCGTCGCCAGCTATCCACCGGGCGCGGCCGCGAGGCATGAGGCTCGTGAACCCGCTGCGTCGGATTTCACCGGTTGAACCACTTTTCCATTCTGCGCGTAAGCGTCTGCGCTGTGATGCTGCAGTTCGCGGCCAGGTGCGCACTTCTTTACGCGTTCAAGCTCCCTGGCGTATCGATTACCACGCAAATGTGAAGTCTCGCGGAGTGGAACACTTCTCGCAGAGCAGCGAACGCCGGCCCTCGGCCCCCCTCATCGATTATAGCTATGGCACAAATTCTCGAAGTCCTACCGCCAGCCAAAGACCCTCGTGCGGTAGAAATCCTCGCCAAGAACATTTATCGGGAGTTTCGCGCAGGCGGGTTCTCCGAGCGCGACGTGCTCGCGTTGGCTGGCGAGCTCCTCACGCTGGTCACTCGCGACGTGCGTGGTGAAGCGCGCGGCGATCGCTGAGACCGCCAGCCCGACGCAAACGCCCCCGTTCAGCTCCCCGAGCCGAGCGGGGGCGCTGGCGTTTTGTGGTCGCGAGGTCCTTGGCTCTTCCCGCTGAATTCCTGCAGATTTGGTAGATTGGAGGCGACAGCGGGGGCGTTACCCAGCAGACTTTGATTGACATCCCCCTGTGCCGTTCGGAAAGCTTAGAGCGACGTGGTTTCGCCGACCTCTCCTGCCAAAGCCCCCATCTTCTCGGTCGTGGTCCACGAAAAGGGGGGCGCGGAGCGTCGCGAGCTTTTCGAGGTGGCGGAAATCAGTGTTGGACGGGTGCAAGGCAACGATCTGATGTTGCCCAAGGGCAACGTCTCGAAGCGCCATGCGCGCCTCTTGTACCGGGATGGCCGCTTCATCGTGAGCGACCTGAACAGCACCAACGGCACCTACGTCAATCGCCGCCGCATCACCCAGGCCACCTTGGTGCGCGAGGGCGACCGCATCTACATCGGAGACTTCATCCTGCGGATCGAACCCTCCGGATCTGCGTCGGAGCATTCGGCGTCGATGCTGGTTCCAGGCGCTGCCGGCGTGCCGCGACCAGCACTGCCGCGACCGCCGTTGCCGACGGTGGGCGACTCTCAGCCCGGCGCTTCCATGCGGGGCATCGAGGAAGAGGACGACGAATCGACGCGCTCGCCCCCGCGGGGGCCGCACAGCGAAGGCGCTGCGCAGCTGGCCGAGGCTACCCCTGCGGGCGCGCCCAGTATCCAGCCAGCGCGGACGACGCATTCCGACGAAGAGCCCGTCCCGCGCAGTGCGCTGATGCAGTCCATCTCTGCGCTCGTCGAACGGGTCGCGCGTTCGCTGCCACCCTCGGAGCTACCTGGGCCTTTGAGCCCTGACACTCTGGGCCGCGTCGACCAGCTGCTGCGTGACGCTTGGTCGGCGCTCAATGCGGAGCGTGGGGTCGCGACGGCTGTCTCCGCTGAACGCGCGCTGAGCGCGGCGCGCGCGGAGCTCGTCAGTCTGGGGCCGCTCGGCGATTTGCTTGCTGATCCCACCGTCAGCGATATTGCGGTGGTGGGCCACGACCGGATCTCCGTCACACGCGGTGGCCGCGCGGCGCTGTCGGAAATCGGATTCGCCAGTGAGCTCTCCCTGCGCTGGGCCATCGCGCGACTGTGCGAGCGAGCGGGGGAGCCGCTCGCCGGGGCGCCTTCGGCGGTGCGCCAACTCCCCGACGGCAGTGTGGTTCGTATCCGGGTGTCTGACGTAGGCCCGTCCGTGTTGCTGCTGCAGCGCCCGCATCGCCTCTCCGGAACACTCGACGACCTGGTACGTCGCGGAACGGTGTCCCGCGCCATGGCCACCTTCTTTCAG
>DASQDA010000637.1:0-3863 GCA_035634435.1 Polyangiaceae bacterium | reverse complement strand
CTCCAGCTCTCGCGGGCGCGGCCGGCGAAGCGCGCCCAAGCTCGTGCTCTTCTTCCCAGCCGGGCCCTCCCCCTCCGGACCCCAGGCCAGCACAGCCCCACTTTCCAATGTAGGCCGTTGCGTAACCCTAACCCGTGCGTTAGGGTTAGTCTTACATCGTCCGCCAGTTGACTCCCATGTCCTCACGAGAGAAGCCCCTGCATCTGGTTCTGTATACCGCGGAACTCCCGGTTCGCCCTGCGGGGCAGGCCGAGGCGCTGCTGCAGGTGGGGGAGCTCGCGAAGGCCACGGGCAAGACGGTGCGGGCCATCCACCTCTATGAAGAGCTGGGGCTGCTTCGAGCCCATGACCGCTCGAAGGGCCGCTACCGGCTTTTCACAGAGGAGTCACTGGTGCGGGTGCGCTGGATCACGAAGCTGCAGAGCCTGGGGCTCTCGCTTTCGGAGATTCAGGAGCTGGTCCGGGAGCAGGAAGCTTCGGGGTCGGCACAGTTCGCCGCAACGCGGTTGGGCGCTGTCTATCGCGCCAAGTTGCTCGAGACCCAAAACAAGATCGTGGAGCTGCGCGCGCTGGAGGCGGAGCTTCAAGACAGCCTGGCCTATTTGGCAGCGTGCAACACGGCGTGTGAGGCCGAGCTGCCGGTGCATTCGTGCCCTACCTGTGAGCGGCATCCCGAGCGCCCCACTGCGCCGGACCTGGTCGCCGGCGTGCACGTGAACTGATTTGTCATGACTCTCAAGTGTCCCATCTACATGGACAATCACGCGACCACCCCCGTGGACCCACGGGTGCTGGAAGCGATGTTGCCTTGCTTCACCCAGGAGTTCGGCAACGCAGCAAGCCGCACGCATGCCTTTGGCTGGCGCGCGGAAGGCCAGGTCGACGCGGCGCGCGAGACCATCGCCGAGCTGATTCACGCCGAGTCGGGCAAGGAGATCGTGTTCACGTCGGGCGCGACGGAGAGCAACAATCTCGCCTTGAAGGGCGTCGCTGAATACTACCAGGGCAAGGGCAATCACATCGTCACCACGACGATCGAGCACAAGGCCGTGCTGGATTCGTGCAAGCGGCTCGAGAAGCAGGGCTTCGTGGTGACGTACGTGAGCGCGGGCGCCGACGGCCGGGTGGATCCGGAAGCCATTCGCAACGCGCTTACCGACAAGACCGTCCTGGTGAGCGTGATGCTCGCCAACAATGAAGTCGGTACCATCCAGCCAATCGGCGAGATTGGAAAGATCACGCGCGAACGCGGCGTTCTCTTTCACGTCGACGCAGTGCAGGGTCTCGGAAAGACGCCCTTCGACGTGCGCGCGATGAACGTGGATCTCGCCTCGCTCACGGCCCACAAGATCTACGGGCCCAAGGGCGTGGGAGCGCTCTACGTGCGGCGCAGCCGACCTCGCGTGCGTCTCGTGGCGCAGATGGACGGCGGCGGCCACGAGCGCGGCAATCGCTCGGGCACGCTGAACGTGCCGGGCATCGTGGGCTTCGCCAAGGCCTGTGAGATCCTGAAGAACGAGGGCGCCGCGGAAGGCGAGCGCCTGCGCCGCTTGCGCGACCGGCTGCACAAGCATTTCACCTCAGCCCTGGATCAGGTGGTGCTCAACGGGCATCCCGAGCATCGACTGCCAGGCAACCTGAACGTCTCTTTTGCCTTCGTGGAAGGTGAGGGATTGATGATGGCCATCAAAGACGTGGCTGTCTCCAGCGGCTCGGCGTGCACCAGCGCCAGCCTCGAGCCCTCGTACGTGCTGCGCTCCATGGGCCTCGACGAGGACATGGCGCACTCATCGATTCGCTTCGGGCTCGGCCGCTTCAACACCGAGGAAGAAGTGGACTACGTTGGCAACCTGGTCGTGAGCAAGGTGCAGAAGCTCCGCGACATGTCGCCGCTTTGGGAGATGCATCAGGCAGGCATCGACATCAAATCGATCCAGTGGGTTGCCCACTGACGCTGTTTCGGGACTGAAGTTGGGAGTCGAACATGGCCTACAGTGAAAAAGTCATCGAGCATTACGAAAATCCGCGCAACGTGGGCGCCATGGACAAGGAAGACCCCTCGGTCGGCACCGGCCTGGTGGGAGCTCCCGCGTGCGGCGACGTCATGCGTCTGCAGATCCGCGTGAGTGACGAGGGCGTGATTGAAGATGCCAAGTTCAAGACCTTCGGGTGCGGCTCGGCCATCGCCTCCTCGTCGCTCGCGACCGAGTGGATCAAGGGCAAGACCATCGACGAGGCCGCCACCATCAAGAACAGCCACATCGCCGAAGAGCTGAGCCTGCCGCCAGTGAAGATCCATTGCTCCGTGCTGGCAGAGGACGCCATCAAGAGCGCGATCGAGGATTACCGCAAGAAGCGCGAAGCGCGGAAAGCGCTCCAACAAGAGTCATGATCCAGTCGCAGTCCACCCCCACGAACCAGACTCAGGCGACGCCGTCAGAGCCACCGCCCGAGTCGAAGAAGACCATCACCATCACGGATGGAGCGGTTGTGTTCGCCAAGCAGAAGCTTGCCCAGCGCGGCACGCCCGATGCGGCCGTGCGTCTCGGGATCAAGGGCGGGGGCTGCTCCGGGTTCTCCTACGTGATTCAGTTCGAGGACGACCCGCCTCGCGAGCGTGACTACGTCTACGAGGCCGGTGGTGTGAAGTTCTTCGTCGACAAAAAGAGCTTCGTCTACCTGGCTGGCTCTGCGCTCGACTACGAGAAGACGGTGATGTTTCAGGGCTTCAAGTTCCGCAATCCGAACGAAGCCTCGAGCTGTGGTTGCGGGCATTCGTTCACCGTTAAATAAGCCCGTGCAGCGTCGCTGACCGCGCCTTGCGACCAGCGACGCGCCTACCGGAGGGGCTTGCTAGCGTGTCCGATCCATTCGAAACCCTGGGCTTCGAGCCGCACTTCGACCTCGACAGGAAGCTGCTCGAGGCGCGTCACCGCGAGCTCAGCCGCTCGCTGCATCCCGATCGCTACGTGGGGCGGCCGGCCTCCGAGCGCCGCATGGCCCTTTCGAAGGCCATCGAAGTAAACCAGGCCCTGCGCAAGCTGCAGGACCCGGTGCAGCGGGCCGAGGCGCTGCTCGCAAGGCATGGGGCCTTGGCAGAAGAAGGGCGCGAGGCGCAGCCACGCCCGGACTTCTTGATGGAGATCCTGGAGCTCCGCGAGGCGCTCTCGAGCGCGCGCAGCGCAGCCAATCTCGAGCAGGTGCGCAAGCTGGCTGAAGGAGTGACCTCTCGGCAGGAAAACGCGCTGCAGGCGCTCTCCAGCGCGTTTGCAGCGTGCGCAAAGGTCGCGTTTCCAGAGCTGACGCAGCGCACACTAGAAATATCCTCGCTGCTCTCGGAAGTGCGTTACTACCAGCGCTTTCTGGAAGAAGCGCGTGCCATCGAGGATGAGCTCGAGTAAGCGCTCGGCTCGCGCTCCCTTGCTTCTGCTGAGGCCACGCAATGGTTCTCCTCGACATCTTCGACCCCAAAGCTCCACCGCAACCGATCGGCATCGATCTGGGGACCACGAACTCCATCGTCGCCTCCCTGCGCGACGGTCGACCCGTGGCGCTCACGACCTGTGACGGCGATGCGCTCTTGCCCTCGGTCGTCTACTACTCCCCCGAGGGTGCCGTTCGCGTGGGCCGCAGCGCTGCCGCATACGCCACGCGCGAGCCGTCGCGAACCATTCAAAGCGTGAAGCGGTTGATGGGTCGCGGCGCCGACGATCCAGAGACCCGCCGCCTCTCGACCTACCGCTTTGCCCGCGCGGACACGGCGGAGCAAGCCCGCCTGGTGCGCTTCGATCTCGGCACCTTCCAGCCCAGCGCGGTGGAAGTCAGCGCCGAGATCTTGAAGAGCCTGAAGCAGAGCGCCGTCG
>DASQDA010000636.1:0-8902 GCA_035634435.1 Polyangiaceae bacterium | reverse complement strand
CGCGGACCTTCCAGCGCACGCGCTTCGCGTGAACCGCGGGCGCTGCCACGACGAGCAGAGCGTCGGCCGCCAGCTCGGTGGTCACCAGGCC
Organism: Polyangiaceae bacterium; assembly: GCA_035634435.1. Lineage (GTDB taxonomy): Bacteria > Myxococcota_A > Polyangia > Polyangiales > Polyangiaceae > PMG-095. The sequence continues at coordinate 8,811 of DASQDA010000636.1, read as the reverse complement.
CGGATAGCTGCCAGCGCCATAGCGAATGCCGATGTCGACGGATTCGAGGGCGAAGTCGACGAGCCGTTCGCTCGCCGAGATGCGCACGTCGACCTCGGGGTGCTTGAGCAGAAAGCCACCGAGTCGCGGCACGAGCCAGCGGGACGCGAAGGAGGGGATGATGCTCACCGAGACCGCTGGGCGCACCGAGTCGAGCGGCCTGCGCAGCCGTTGATTGGCTTCGCGCAGGCGCCCGAAAACGATGGCGAGCTCCGCCGCCCACGCCTCACCGGCGGCGGTCAGCGCAATGCGCTGGGGCGAACGCCGAAACAACGTGACGCCCAGCTCATTTTCCAGCGCGCGCACCTGATGACTGATCGCCGTCTGGGTGACTCCGAGCTCGGCAGCCGCACGCGTGAAGCTCTGCTGACGAGCGGCAGCCTCGAACGCCAGCAGGGCATTCAGCGAAGGGAGCGCGAGCTTGGGCGGCAGCGGCGCGGGCCGGGTGGTCATGAGCTTTCCTCATGTAGCATGGGAAAGATTCGTTCGCGCCGACGGCACCAAACAGCTAAGCGTCGCCGCATGAAGCTCTTTCGTTTCCGCTACAGCCCGTATGCGCGCAAAGCTCAGATGCTGCTCGACCTGCTCGGCGCGAAGTATGAGCTCGTCGAGGTATCTTACAGTGACCGGCGCGAGCTTGCCACGTTGACGGGCGGCTACATCTACGTGCCCGTGCTGCTGGACGACGATGGCAGCGTGGTCGTGGAGTCCCGCGCCATCTGCGAACGCCTGCTCTCCCGCGACGCAACTCGGCGTCTGGCTCCCCCGCCCTGGGCCGGCCCGATCTGGGCGTACGCTGACTTCTGCGACGGGCCGCTCGAGGACATCCTGTTCCGCATCGCTTCTCCCGGCGTGCAGGCAGCGTGGCCGGATGCGGGCGAACGAGCGCTCTATCGCTTGATCAAAGAGCGCAAGTTTGGAGCCGGTTGCATCGAGAGCTGGCAGCGCCAGCAACCCGAGCTCCTTGCGCGGGCGCAAACCCTACTCTCTCCCACCCTCGAGACCCTCGAAGCCCGCCCATTCCTATTCGGGGACACGCCGACCCTGGCGGACGCTGCTCTGTACGGCAACCTGGCCATGCTCCACGAGGCCAGCCCCGAGCTGGTCTCGAAGCTTGCGCCCACGCTGGAGGCTTATCGAGCCCGGGTCGAGCAGGCGGCGGCCGCTCGGGGGTGATGCGAAGGGGTGGGGTGGCGGTGGGGTCGAGTCGAGCGTTGTCTCCGCTGAACACGAGCGAGCTCGCACGACTTCATCCGGCGTCGAGGAGCTTCGTAAAGTCCCAACTCCCGGCGGCGCCTGCGCTGCTGGCAGACCAATGGACCCCTCCCCCGAAAGCACGCTGCGCGTGCGAGTTGCGCGGACGTGCTCCGCGGTGATGCGGCGAGTCCAGGCGCGCATGCTGAAGCGTTGCATGTACGGAGACTGGTGGAACCGCTTGCGCCGGCTCGCAGAGGGGTCGCGCTAGCCGCAGCTCCACCGGCCGACGCGTACCGCCCGGGCGTTAGAACTTCTTGCGCCCAGTGCCAGGCTTCTCCCTCAGCTCCCACGCGGGCGATCATGCACGGAGAACAAACGCTTGCGCCAGCTCTGCGCTAGGAGCCACGTCCGCGCGCGCGGCAAGGGCGGAGGGAGCGACGAAACTTGCGCATGAGCGTTCGCGCCGCCACGCAACGCCATCCGAGCACTACCACCCAGGTACTCCCTGAAGCCCTCGAAGTCCGGCGCGGAAGAGTATGGATCCAGGGATGCGATCGAATGCGCCTCGTGCTTTCGGAAATTTGCGAGCACATAGACGATAGCGTGGCGCACGGCCCGCGGTGAGGTCAGTGCGCGACCGTGCCAACGGTCTGACCAGACCCGCCCACGCCGGAAGAGCAGCTTATTTACCTGACGCGCGATGCGAATGACCAAGCCGCGCATACCAGCGGAGAGCGCTGGTGAATGCGCGGCTTCCACCAGCAAATGCACATGGTCCTCCTGCACAGAGAAGTGCACGACCCGGAAGTCGGGCGAACGCCTCGAGGCCTGCGCAATGGCGCGCCGTACAGTCGGAAACACGTATTGGCTGCGCAGCGGCCGCAGCGCAGAACGCAGAGTGACGTGCACGGGCTCATACTCACGATGTCGCGGCCGCGTGCGGTGTGCTGTCGATCGCCTGCCCCGGCCAGGCTTCCGTCCGGCACCTGCGCGACTGCCACCCCAGCCTCGCCACAGCTTTAGCTCGAGCTGTCCGCTCGTACCCTGCCGACGATCCGCCACTTGAATACGGCGATAGTAGCCGTGTGCCAGAGATTGTTCAAGAGGTCTCGCTACTTTCATGCGGGTATGAACGGACAAACTGACAGATCGAATCTCGGCGCGTCGCCAGGCCGATGGCGACCCCGAGCGCCTCAAGCCGCACATGCCACTGAGGAATAGAATGAAATTCGTGTTGATCATGAACGATGCTGGCGATCTTGGGCGTGCTGATCGCCTGTGTGCTCGAGCCCGCGTGAAGTGCCGCGTCCGGGAGGGTGTTGCACGCGTTTCGCTCGCAGCGGTGTCATGCCGTCCCGCGGGAATGCATCGGAGCGCGACCTCCAGCCCACCGTTTCGCAGCGCGAGCGAAGTTGAGCCGCGTGAGGGTTACACCGCTGGCCCCGCGCGGCTGCTTTGACGCACGATGCCGCGAGCGTTGCCGACGGACGGATCAGGACGCGCAGCGCGCTCTTTCTGCGAGGGCACCCCAACGAGCCGCGGCGCGGTCCTAGCGGCGAGCCGCGGCTCGGTCCCAGCGGCGAGCCGCGCGCCGTCATTTAGGGCATCTGGGCTCGTGCTGACCGCTGCAACGGCGCCACTCGAGGACCTTCGCTAGTCGGGCGTTGCTTCTCCCAGCAATCCCTGCGGCGTGCACCGATGCGAGCGAGGGGGCGTTCTACCGCCTGATCGGGGGCGCAAAGGAGCCGTGTCGAAGCTTCCACCGCGCTGGACCGCGGACCCGTGTGAACGTCGAGCGCGCGCGGTGACCCTCGTGGCGAATGTTCCCGGGCCGATGTACTAGGGCACGTACGACGAAAGCGCGGTGTTGGACGTTCGGACGCCCAAGGCGACGAAGCCGGCCATGATGTCGGCGCCCTTTTCTTGAAAGTGCGTGCCGTCGACGGTGCCGTCCGCCCGCACGAGGAAGAAGTCCCTTCCGGCAGCCACGCAGCCGATCTGATTCAGATGATCGAGGGTCGCCTTGTTCAGGTCGACGACTGGGACGTTTTGCGCCGCGCCCATCTCCTTCATCGAGGTGGCGTAAGCGGCAAGTCCGTTGCCGAAGTCGTGACTGTCACCCGTGCACGAACGACGCGGCGGCGGCGTGACCAGCACCGGATTCGCAGAGCGGTCGCGTGCACCCGTGATGTACCTGGTAATCCAAACTTTGAAGTCGGTCGCTGGGTTCAGATAATACGGGATGGTCTGGCCATTCAACGCATACGTCGCGGTCGGGTTCGCATCGTTGGTTCCGAACTGGATGAGCAGATAGTCCCCCGGTTTGATCGCGGCCAAAAGTGAATCGAGACGGCCTTCGTCGATGAAGCGCCGGGCCGTGCGCCCGCCGATGGCGCGGTTTTCAACCTTTGCTCGCGGGTCGAAGTACTTCTGCAGAAATTGGCCCCAGCCGGCCTGACGAATCGGGCTGTTCGTGTAGGTCTGAACCGTGGAATCACCGACCACATAAACGGTGAGCGCGTTAAGGGTCGCCGCGCCGCCCGAGCCGCCCGAGCCGCCCGACGGCGCACCCGAGCTTCCCCATCCGCCCACTGTAGGCCCGCCGCCAGCCACAGCCCCGGCGCCGCTGGAGCCGCTCGCGGACCCGCCCAAAGCGCTAGCCCCGCCGGATTGGGGCGGTGCCCCGCCCGTGCCTCCCGCCGGAGCTCCTCCGGCCCCTGCAGTGGCGGCCACGGCTCCGCTACCTCCGTCGCCAGCAAGGCCGGAGCTCGCGCCAACAGCCGACGACCGCATGCCGCCCATCCCCGAAGCGCCGCCGCGCAGGTCAGTGCCGCCGCTCGCGTTCGCGCCTCCAGTCACAACAGGGGCCTGGCCCGACGAGCCGCCTCCGAAGCCCGACGCGCCGCCAACGACTGCTGGCTCCGTTGAGTCCTGTGGCCCGCATTGAAGGGTGCCGATTGCGAGCACCGCTGCGGCGAAGGCGACGAGCCGCCGCCGAGGATAACGAGGATTCGCCCGTTTCATTTGAGGTAGGCCCTCAGTGGCATGGCCTGCTCGCGCAGAGCTTGGGCGATCAGCTTGGCGACGTCGATGGATCCGGCATCGGAGAAGTGCGTATGATCATCACAGAAGAACGCGCCGACCGGTCCGGACGTGGAAGCACTCACATCACCCCCCGGTATTGGGCAGAAACCGCGCGCGGTATAGAGCGCCACCGTGAGCGCATGCAAGTCGATGACCGGAACTTCGTACTGCGCGCCGGCGTCAACGGTGGCCTGCACGTAGGCGCCGCGGGTAGGGCGCGCCGTGCTTCCGTTGCAGGCGACCGCGCTCGCCGGCGTCACGAAGATGGGTTGGGCGCCGCGCGACTTGGCAGCGGCGGCCATCACTCCGTAACTGGTCTTGAAAGCTTGAATGCCGACATGGCGATCGCAGGCCGGCGCGCCGTCATTGATGCCGAATTGAATGAAGAGGTAATCACCCGTCTTCATGCCACTCAACATGTCGCGCCAGCGTGCTTGGATGGTGGGCTCACCCGCAGCGTCGGTCTGGAGCACGCACTCACCGGCGGCGTCCCTGCTCGTGGTGACGTTGTAGAGCCACGTGCGCACGCTGCGGCCGCCGACCGCGCTGTTGACGACCGTCACTCGGCTGTCGAACAACTCGTCGAAGTGCTTGCCCCAGCCGGTCGGGCATGGAGTGGGTCCGTTGGCGACCGTGGAGTCGCCCGCCAACCAGATGTTGATGTTGCCCATGCCACCGGCGCCGGCGCTTCCGCCGCTTCCGCCGCCTCCGCCCATGGTCGGACCGCGGCCGGAGCTGCCGCCACCGTTGCCGGAGCCGCTTGCCCCGCCCGCCGGATCGGGTTGCCCGCCGGTGTTTGCCATTCCGCCCGTGGGGGTGGCGCCGCCCTGGGAAGTGCCGCCGACCGATTCGCCGCCACCGGTGGCCTGCGGTGCACCGCCGAGCCCAGCACTCGTTCCCGCTGCGCCAAAGGCACCGCCGTTTGACGGCGCTCCGCCGCCCACGGCTCCTGCAGCTCCAGCAGACGCACCACCTCCGGCGAGATTCCCACCGGAGCCGGACGGAGGCACGGCAGCAGCGCCACCGTCGGCCGGCGGCAGCCCCGGATCGGCCTCGCAAGCCAACAGGCAAACCACAAGCGCGGACGCTGCTCTGCGCAGGAATCCTTGAGCAGTATTGGAAAGCTGATAGAGCACGGAGTTTCCCATCTGACGGTGCCGGGATGGCGAAGATTGAGTCACGCCACGGGCCAGGACTGTCTCACTCATTGGAAAGAAAGCCTGAATGGGCTGGTCAACGCTCGGTTCGTCGAGTGAGCGATGGGTCCGCCTCAGAACATCCTCGGCGCTCCGCCCGTCGAGCAACGCCGCGGGGGTCCTGTCGGCAGGTTGCAACGCATCTTCGAGCATCCCTCGCTCTTCCTCGCCGCCAGCAAGATCTGGTCGCGAGGTTCGTCGCCCCCCCCTCATCGAGCCCCGCCGCCCTGGGCACCTTCACCGCCGTCGTTGGGCGCACGCGGCGCGTCGGCGCACCCGAAGCGCCGCTTCGTTTCAACGCTGCGCAAACCCGCGGACGCGATCGATCGCGCGCAGTCCTGCCAATCGAGGTGCTCGCGCCGCTTATCACCCATCAGCGTCCGTTCCAGGCGCCGGGTTGATGGGGGGGAGCCAAGATCGAAAGCGGGTTTACGCCCATAACGCGAAGCCAAACACGCAGTCAGCGCGAAAAATTCGTACGGGACGGAACCGTCCCGCTTTCCCTTCGAAGTCGGAGCCTATGGTTCCCCCACTACGTCCGTGCCAAGACTGGGCTGGGACGAACTCTGGGACCAATCGACGAACCACATGCGCAAATTGTACCTCTCGACGGCGCGCTCGATCTCGGGCCTGCTCCTCGGCTCGCTCCTCGTTGCCTGCAGTGGCGGGAGTGCTGCCGAGCCTCGACCGGTTGGTGGCAGTGCGGGGGGCTCGGGCGGTTCGAGCATGTCCAGCGGCGGAAGTCTGGGCAGTAGTTTCGGGGGCAAGGGCAGCGTCATCGAGGTCGTGGATCCGCCCGATGCGCCCGCACCGCGGGGCTGCGGCGACGGAAACTTGACCCCCGATGAAGCCTGCGACGACGGCAACAGGGTCGACGGCGACGGGTGCAAGGACAACTGCCTCCAAGTCACGCCGGGGTTCAGCTGCGCGAGTCCCGGGCAACTCTGCCGTGAGATCGCGCGTTGCGGAGACGGATTCGTTGCAGCCAGCGAACCGTGTGACGACGGCAACGTGGTTCCCGGAGATGGCTGCTCCGATCGCTGTCGGGTAGAGCTCGGGAAGAAGTGCGACGGCGAGCCCAGCATGTGTACGGATGCCGAGTGTGGCAACGGCGTCGTGGAGGGCGCGGAGAGTTGCGATGACGGCAATGCGGTCCCCTTCGACGGCTGCTCGGCGCTTTGCCTACGCGAGCCGAACTGCGCAGGGCAGTCCTGCACGTCCGATTGTGGGGACGGGCTTCTGATCAATGAAGCCTGTGACGACGGCAACACGACCGACGGCGACGGATGCTCCTCGATGTGCACGGTGGAAACGGGCTTCACGTGTGCGCAGGAGCCGCAGTGCGAGAAGATCAACGGCGAGTGCGTGCTCCGGGTTCCCGCCATCTTCCGCGACTTCTCGGACAAGGACCCTGATTTCGGCTGGCCCGTCTTTCCCGACACTTCGTGCGGCATCGCGGAGGGCAGCCCCATCGTTCCAGGCATCGTACAAGACCGGTTGGATGCAGAAGGGCGCCCCGTCCTCGGCCGCGCCCCAAGGGAAGCGTGCATCGAATCGGCCCAGACGTTTGCACGTTGGTTCCGGGACGACAACGGATCAGCTCGAGTGGTCGGCGAGGTCGTGCTGTTCGACAACGGCACTGGCGGCTACGTGAACCGTTTCGGCCAGAACGGCGAGAAGCTGGTTACAACCGTGGCGCCCCCGGTAGGGCAAGGGCAGGAGCAGCAGGTTCCGAACGCGACCAGCCGAGCGACGTGCGAACCCGGCTGTACCACGCGCGTGCGCAGCTCTCTCCAGTGCGACAACGTTTGCCGACCCCAGCATGACCAAGTCCGCTCCGCTACGGATGTCGTGCGTCAGCGGCAGGAACAGCTCGCGCAGCGTGAGGCCCAGCTCGCCCTGCGGCTGACGGAGAATCCAGCCGACGCCGCCGCGATTGCCGAGCTCGAGGCCCAAGTTGCGGCGGTCCAACTGGAGATCGCCGAGCTCCAAGCGCAAATCGCCGTGCTCACCGCCGCTGCAGAAGGCTGCGACACCGACTGCACGACGAACTTTGACGGGCAAGTTTCCGCGTGCGTCGCCGACTGCAAGCCGTGCAGCACCAACGCAAACCAGTGGTGCACGGGCGGAAGAGTGGTGGAGTACGATGGAACGCCGTTGTTCTTCCCCGTCGACAGCGTGATGGGCCCGACGCGTGACCCGGGATTTGCGCAGCTACCCAAGCAGTACGGCTACGCAGGCTGGCCCTCGGAAGAAAAGGCCTTCGCGGGCGCCAAGGAGCACAACTTCTACTTCACGAGTGAAGTGCAATATTGGTTCCGCTACGAGCAGGGCACCAACGCGCGCCTCGACTTCACCGGGGATGACGACGTTTGGGTGTTCGTGAACGGCCACCTCGCGGTGGATCTCGGCGGCATCCACGTACCTATGGATGGGTCGGTGACGATCGACGCCCAGTCTGCAGCGCGGTTGGAGCTCACACCGGGCAACGTTTACAAGATCGTCGTGTTCCAAGCGGAGCGCAAGAGGTTCGGGTCCTCGTTCCGCCTGACCCTTTCGGGCTTCGAGTCCGCACCGAGCGATTGCAGCGCGGTGTGCGGTGACGGCGTCCTGAGCTTCGGTGAAGAGTGCGACGATGGCACCAATGACGGCGGGTACGGCGAGTGCGACGTCGGGTGCAAGCTCGGACCGTTCTGCGGCGATGGAGTCGTTCAGGAGCCGGAGCACTGCGACCAGGGACCGGGCGGCGGCGGAGCGTGTGCCGGCTGCCGCATGCTGGAACCCCCGCGCTGAGCGCGGCAAGTCCGAGTAGCGCGGTTCAACGCGTGCGCGAGATCACGTCTGCAAACAGCAGCGCAGCGCACGTCGGTGGTACCGCGGCGGCCGCGGCGCGGCTGCTTTGACGCAGCATGCGGGCGCGCGTTGCCCGCTGACGGCATGGGACGAGCAGCGCGCTCTTTTCCTCGAGGGCACCCATCCCCTCACGCGCTCACCCCGGCGTCGCCACGGCGCGCTCGCACGTCTCGCGCCACAGCTCGATGGCGGCGCTGCGGTGCTTCTTCTTGTGCAGCACGAAGTAGAATTGACGCCGGAAGTCGCGCTGGGGAACCTTGCAGTGGACCAGGCTGCGATGCCGGAGCGCGTCGCCGAGAGCGACGCGGGAGACGCAGCCCAGGCCAAGGCCAGCTTTGACAGCGCTCTTGATGGCCTCGGTGTGCTGGAGCTCGAGGGCAATCTTCAGCTGCGGCAGGATGCCGTGCATGGCGTGCTCGAACGCCTGGCGCGTGCCGGATCC
>DASQDA010000635.1:0-1583 GCA_035634435.1 Polyangiaceae bacterium | reverse complement strand
CTCCGCCGGTCGAGCTGCCGCCCGTCGAGCTGCCGCCGAGACTGATGTTGCCTCCGCTCCCGTTGCTGCCGCCGATGCTGACGACCATGCCGCCGGCGCTGCCCGAGCTGCCGCCGCCGGTTCCTGCGCTCGCGCCGCCCTTGCCCGCCGTGCCGCCACCGCCACCGCCACCAGCGCCACCACGGCCTGCACTCCCCGCGCTGCCGACTGAGCCTGCCGAAGCACCCGCGCCACCTGCTGCCGCTGACGGCGCGCCGCCTGCAGCCGCACCGCCAGAGCTCCCGCCTGCAACGCTCGTCCCGCTGCCGCCAACGCTGCCTCCGCCGCTCGCCGGTACCTGGGTGCTGCCGCCGTTGGCGGATACGGCGCCGCCGCTCGGTGCGGCGCTGCCGCCGCTGCCCACGGGCGCGCCGCCGCTCGAGCTGCTGCTGCCGCCCGCGCCACCGCTGGGGCCGTTTTCGCCCTCATCGGAGCCGCAGGCGGACACGCACATGGAGAAGGCAGCCCAGCTGATTGCTGCAAACGACGTCACTCTGGTCTTCATCGCGGATCTCACCTGGTGGGGCTTCGGGGTCCGGCGGCTGCACCGGGCCCGGCTTCTCCTAAGTAGTGACCGCAGACCCGCAGACCAGGTCGCGGATTCGTCACTAGATTTTCACAGTAGAGCCATACGCCCGCGAACAGGCTCAGGCTTCCTTCTGGCACTCGGGACAAAAATAGGTGGAGCGGTCGAGTGGACCCTGTCGCTGCATGCGGACGTGCTCCCCGCACTTGAAGCAGCGCTCGCCGCTGCGCTCGTACACCCAGTAGGGTGCCGCAATGCGACCCCGCGGGGTGGTGCGCCGACCGGGTCCGAGATTGCGCCGCATGAGCTCGCGGGCTTTCTGCACCACTTGCTGCAGGCGCGCGTCGTCCAGGCGCTTCATCGGAGTGAATGGCGACACCGCCGTCAGGAACAGCGTCTCGGATTTGTAGATGTTGCCGATCCCCGACAGCAGGTTCTGATCCATCAGCGCGACGCCCAGCGGCAACTCGGGGTTGTCGCGTAGTCGACGCACGATCTCCGCTTCGTCGAGCTCGGGAGCCAGCACGTCCGGTCCCAGCTGGGAGAGCACCGGGTGCAACGGTAAGTGTCGGCTGTGGATGAGCTCCACCGTCGGGGCGTCGATGCAGAAGGCCACCTGGGCTGCGGTCGCGAGCAGCCAGCGCACGTGCGGGCCTCGCTCGGGTTGCTCGAGGAAAGGGGCAGGGCGCAGGCGAAGCTTGCCGTGCATGCGCAGGTGCGTGCGCAGCACACGTCCGTCGTCGAAGGCGATGAGCAGATGTTTGCCGTGCGCGCTTGCGCCGGTGACTCCACGCCCGACCAGGCCCGCAAGCGCGACTCGCGGTGAGTACGCTCGCACGATGAGCTGTCCTCGCAACGCCACGTCGAGGCGGCCAGCCCATTCATGGAGCACGTCACCTTCGGGCATGGGCCTTGGAGGCGCTGAGCGGTGGATCGGTGAGCTCGCGCGCACCCGCCAGGCCCGCCTTCGGCGGTGTCTTGAGGTCTCCGCGCTCGCGTCGCTGCCCGCGCAAGAGAT
>DASQDA010000634.1:0-8119 GCA_035634435.1 Polyangiaceae bacterium | reverse complement strand
GCACGAGGAACCCCGCAGAAGGTAGCGCGCGGCAGGACGCCCACTGCGGCCGTGCTGCGCGACATGCTCGCGCCTCTGTCGTCGCAACCGAGCGCAGCGCCCGACCCGGGCAGCTTGAGACGAGCGAGCAACGTCAGCTAGACGCCACGCTGCGATGCGCCAAGAGCGTTTGCTTGACACGAGTGTGAGGCTCGGTAGCATTGTGGGGTGTGGAACAAACTGGGTAGGGGTGGGATCGTTTCTTTGTGTGCGCTGCATGCCGCGTGCGGACTCACCGAGTCGAACGCGCCGGCCGCAGGGAGCGGCAGTGGTGGGCTGTCCGCTGGCAACGCCGGAAGCGGACGCGGTGGCGCTGCGGACCCGCCCGCCAGTACTGCGACGCCGCCCGTCAGCGGGTCGGGGGGCAATCACGGCGGCAGTGCTGGCACCAGTGCTTCGCCGGTGGATCCCGAGGTCTCGCGCGACTGGACCTTCGAGGCCTGCGGCAGGATTCCGAGCGGCCGTGCACGGCGTGTCGACGCGAAGCTCGGCAGCTATGCGCCGGACGGGAAGACGCTCGCCGTGGCCTGGAACGACGGAGCTGTTCGCCTCTACGGGTGGCCACTGACGGAAGCTCCACCCCGGGTGTTGCCAAGCGCGCCCGAGCCTTCGCCCATCAGCGTCGCCTTCTCGCCGGACGGGAGCTTGCTCGTCCAAGCAGGTACCGGCCTGGTGGTGCGGCGTGTCGCGGACGGCGCCGTCGTCGCGCGCTTCGCGCTGCCGGACGAACCCTGTCCGATATCCAAGCTCGCCCTGTCCCAGGACAATGCTCATTTGCTGACGCAGGGCGGCGGCAACGCGTGTGTATTTCGCATCCACGACGGAGCGTTGCTCAGCCGGCTGAGCGCGCGATCGGCGGCGTTTCGTGGCAGCGAGGTGGTCGCCGTGGGCTGTAGCGCAACGGCCTCAGAGCTCTGCGTTTCAACGCTGAGTGGCGCGGAGGTCGGTCGAGTGTCGCTGGCTGGCGCGCCAATCGCGAGGGAGGCTTTCAGCGTGGCACCAGGAGGCGAAAGCGTGGCCGGCTATCGAGGTGAGGAAGGCGAGCGCACGCTTCTGCCCGCGTCGTGGAGCACGCAGGACGGCAGTCTGCACTGGACGGGGACGGGCTCTGAACGCGATTCCCACGTGCCGCCCCCCACGTACTCCGAAGACGCTAGGCTTGCCCTGTTCAGTGGCCTGGGCGTGTATCGAACCAGCGATGGAGCACAGTTGCACGGAGTCGATCCGCGGGCGCCGATCTGGGATGCCGAGGGCGTGCTGGCACCCGATGGCAGCACGTTGCTGACCTCGGATGCGGTGCTGGTGCAGCTCGAGTCGGGCGCCCAGCTCGGCGTGCTTCGCAACCATCACTCCGACACGCCGGTCGTCAGCTTGGACATCAGCAGCAGCGGCGAGTTGCTGGCCACCAACGCCATGGACGTGCTCGGCTGGCGCGTCGCGGAAAACTTCGCTGACTCGCGACCCATCTGGCGCTCGGGCGCGGAAGGCGCGTTCAACGTCGACGTCGCGCCGGATGGCACGAAGGTAGCCCTTTCGGGCGACGTTCGCCTGGTGATCGACGCGCGGGACGGCCGGGAGCTATGGACGGACAGGCGGCCGATTCCAGACAGCGTCGCCTGTATCGGCACGGAGCTGCGTTTCTCTCCGGACGGCGCTTTCATGGCGGGCAAGCGCTACGGGACGCTGCTGGAGCTCTTCGACACGCGGATGTTCGAGCCGATTTCGGCCGTGGAGACGGGCGGCTGCGGACAAGGGGTGGCGTTCGCACCCGAGGGCCAGCGGCTGCACACGCCCGAGCTCTCCTGGCTCATTGGGCAGACTCCGCAGAGGGAGCTGGACAGCGCTGATGACGACCCGCTCCTGCAACGCTTCATCGAAGTGTCGCCCGACGGGTCAACCCTCGTCGACACCCGATGTGATAGCAGCCCTGGGTGCCGTTCGAGCTTGCGCGGCCAGCCTGGCGCCTTCCGGGGCATGACGGCGCGACATCCGCGCTTCTCGAACGAGGGCCACTGGGTCGTTGCCGGGGGCACCTTGTTGCATCTGCCTTCGGGTGAAACTCGCGTCTACGACGAGCAAGCCAGCGAAGCGCTGTTCGCTCCCAACGGCGACATCATTGCTGGCTTGAATGACGCATCGTTGGTGCGCTACTGCCGGCGCGCGCCCTGAGCTCCGCCTCGGCGCGCGCGTCGGCAAAGCCGGGTCACGCCTGCGCCATGGCCCTCTCCAGGCGGTGTCGTAGCTCGGCCAAGCGAGCGACGACAGTGCGTCGCGAGATGCCGAGCTGCCCTGCGATGTCGCTCTGGTCCAGCCCATCGAGATAACGCAGCTGTACCAGGGAGCGAAGTGGGGCAGGCAGCGTGCGCATCAAGTAGCGAGCCTCGTCGCGTACGAGCAAGTGGTCCTCGTCACGACTGCAGTGCTGCACGGGCACGGCCGACAAACGGCTCGTCTGCAGGCGCCGATTTCGAAGTTGATTGAGGCAGTAGTTCATCGCGATGCGGTGAATCCACGAGCCGACATTGTCGACTTGCTCTGCCACGCCGATATGGCGTTGCACCCTTAGAAAAGTCTCCTGTGTTGCGTCTTCGGCAGCACCGGTGTCGCGCAAGATTGCTTGGCAGCAAGCGCGCACCGAGCTCCCGTAAGTCTCATATAGTTTCGCCAACTGCGCGCCGGGTGACACCCCTTCCCGACGCAACGACCCATCAACATAGGACAATGCACGATCTCCTAGGCAAGAAACGCCCCCCTTGGTGTTTCCACACCGTCGACACTACGAGCGGATTTCGCCGCTTCTCGCAGTTGGTAACGTGGGCTCAGCGAAGACCGTCAGCCACGCGGCGCTTTTCTTCCTCGCGGGCAGAGCTAGTGAGTGCAGACCTTCGGCCAAGGGGCCCAGCGCGCGCAGTGCGTCGGGCACGTAAAGACGGGTCACGTGATTGTTCGGCCTCGCGCTGACGGCTTTTGAGGACGCCGCGTTACCCTTGGGGGAGTGGCAGCTATGACGACCAGCGAAGCACCGGATTGTTCTCCGCCGGAGAACACGTCCGGACCCGCCTCGTCGCAGCTTACCGCGCGCGCCGAGGACGCGGCTCTGGTGTTGGCCATCCAGCGTGGCGACCGCACCCAGGGTCGCGAGTTGTATCAACGTCTGGTGCGCGTCATCGAGGTGACGCTCACCCGCGTGGTTGGTCCCGGGGCTCCAGAACACGACGATCTCCTGCAAGCAACGTTCGAGCAGGTGATCCGTACCTTGCGAGATGGCAGCTTCCAGGGTCGCTGCAGTTTGGCATCGTGGGCTGCCGCCATTGCCTGCCGAATAGGGCTGAACGCAATCCGCGCACGGCGCGCCGAGCGTGCCGTGGTCGACAGGAGCGTCGCTTCGGACGAGCAATGGGCGACGCTCCCCGGTCAGGACCTCGAGCGCACGCTGGCGGCCCGGGACGAGCTGCGCCGGGTGCGCCTCGAGCTGGCATCCATGTCCAGCGGACGGGCAGAGGCCGTGCTGCTGTGTGACGTGCTCGGCTACGCGATGTCGGAGGTCGCCGCGTCGACCGGCCTGAGCGTCGCGGCCGTGGAGTCACGACTGGTGCGTGGGCGTCGCGACTTGATCGAACGCATTGGAAGCTGGCCCGAGAGGAGCTGCACATGAAACAATCGCAAGGACCGGGCTCAGCTGCAAAGGAAGCCTCAGAGCTCGAGCGGGTGCTAGGCGCGCTGCGCGACGAGCCGCTTCTTCTGCGCGACGTCGAGCGTCAGGCGCAGCTGGAAACGCGTCTGCTCGAAAGCATCGATGCGGCACTGCAAGGCGCTCCTCACGTGGAGCGCAGCGCGAGCCCAGTGGCGGAAGAGCTCGACCACGTAGGGGCTGCGCCACGTGCGGGGCGAGCGCGGCTGAAACCTTTGCCTGCAATCGGAGCGCGTCGTCGGCAATCGGCCGAGCACACGGCGGACGCCGTGCTCACCTCGGGCAAGCGCCGCTGGTTGGGTGCGCTGTTGCTCGCCGCGGGAGCGGGGCTCGCGCTGTCGAGCTTGCCGAGCACGCCCCCGTCCATCACGGCGGAGCAGCCCAGGGCGGCGCCGCGCCGGCCAGTAGAGCCGAGCGCGCCCGTTGCGCCGCCGCCCGCGCCGCTAGAAGCGCCGCAGCGCCCTGCCGCAGCCATCATGGCGGGCGAGCGCCCTCAGCCCCGCAAAGAAGTGGCTCCGCCCCCAACGGAGCAGCCGCGATCGGAGCTGCCGCTACCGAGCGCGAGTGAAGCGACCCCCAGCCCCGGGGGCTCCGTGAGCACGCTGGCGCGCGAAAACCAGCTGTTCGAAGCAGCTGCGGCCGCCGAGCGGGGAGGCAATCTGGAGGAAGCCGTGGCCACGCTCAATCGCTTGCTCACGGCGCACCCTGGTTCCCCCTTGGCTCAACAGGCGATGGTTCGCCGATTCCGCGCGCTGCAGCGAGCAGGGCGGCTGGCGGAGGCGGCGACTGCCGCCGACGCTTATTTGAAGGCTTACCCGAGCGGTTTCGCGCAAGCCGAGGCCCGCGAGGCACTGCAGGGGGAAAGGCCCGCGTCGGAACGTTGAGTGCCAATCGCACCGCTTCTACTCGAGCCGGGCGGCCGAGAAGACGGGGGGCCACGGCTCATCCCTGTGCGGCGGGCGCCAACAAGCGTTGCACCAGCGCAAGCTTGCAGCCGCGTTCAGTTCCAGCAGCTGACCGACGGAGAGTGGTGTGTTAACTCCGCCTGCGTGTTTCCAGTCGTCGTCATCGACGTCTTGCCGCCCTCCGAGCTCCACGAGCACGCGGCACAAATGGTGGAGGCCTGTTCGCGCGCACTGCCAAGCGGGGATTGCGCTCTCTCCACTGCGGTTCCCGAGAGCACCCGACCCGCGTCGGTCGCGATGGTGCTGTGGCAAGGGTCTGACTTTCTGCAGGCGAGCGTGCGGGTGAGTCAGCGGGACCGCCAATGGACCACGCGTAACCTGACGTTCGCCGAGGACGACCCCTTGCAAGATCGCTGGACCACGGTCGGTCTCACCGTGGCCACGTTGGTCGACGAGCTCAGTCCGCCCGCCCCACAGGAGCGCGTCGAGCCTGACCAAACAGCCGTGAAGCCGCCACCCGCAGCCGTTGCTGCACAACCAACGCCAGTTGCCGAGCCGCCCCCGCGCGCGCGTCGCGAGCTCGAGCTTGCCTTGGGGCTGGGCCTCGTCGTGGGGCCTGCCTGGCAGGGCGGAGAGTGGCAGCGCGGCGCATTGAGCACTGTCGCTGCTGGCCTCTCGGGAGTCCCCTTCGTCGTCCTCGTTACTTTCAGTTATTCGGTGAGTAACGGCCCCGACTTTGCGGAGGGCGGGCCCGTGCGAACCCGCTGGTATTCTGGCAGCGTGGGTCTTGGGGTCAGGGCGCCAGTACGGGTGCTCGACAGCGAGCTGCTCGGAGCGCTGGAGCTGAGCGGACGCCGTGCCAACGCGGAGCTTGGGAACACGACTGGAGCTGATGACGAGCTGCGCGCTCGAGCGCGTGGACAGTGGACCTGGCCCGACCGCGGACGCTTTGGCGCGCTACTCGGTGGCACGGCTTCGATACCTGCCGCGGGCGAGGTGTCGTCGGAGCGGCAAGCCGTCCGCAGCTCGAGCTTCGTTGCCGAGGTGTTCGGCGGCCTGGAGCTCCGCTTGTGACGCGGCGGCGTTCTGATTCGAGAGCAGCGCGTCCCGCCTCCGCGCGGCTGCTCGCGCGCACGGTTCTCTTGTGCGCCGCGGGCTGCGGCGGCCTGCAGGTTGCCTTCGACGATACGCGAGCGGGCGCTGGAGCGGGTGGCACGCTGACCAGCGCTGGAGCGGGTGGCATGCTGACCAGCGCCGGCGCTGGCGGTACCGTCGACGCCGGCAACGGGGGCACGGGTTGGCCAGGTGGCGCTGCTGGGGTCGCTGGGTCGCAACCCACGGCAGGGGCAGGTGCGCCCGAAGGCGGTGCGGCCGGCGCAGCGGGCGCCACGACGCTCACGGCGGGTCATGGCGGGATGAGCGACGGCGCAGGACAGGGCGGCGCTGCCGCTATCGCGCCCCAGGGGGGCGCCGGCGCGAGCGACGGCGCCGCAGGCAGTATGAACAGCGCAGGACAAGACGGCACGGGCGGTGAGAACACTGAGCTGCTCTGCGATCCGCGGCCCTTCAGGCCCGAGGATCTCGCGTGCCGGACGTATCCCCCCAATAGCTGCATCGGCACTGTCGAAGGCTGGCGGGGCTGCCGCGGGACCGGCTGTAAAGTCTGCCGCGACGCGGTCGCGGGCTACAAGTACTACTTGGACCACTATCCGTGTTGCCTGCTCGACCAGAACCCGAGCTGCGGAGACAACGTCTATCGTTGTACGAGCTTGTGTCCCGAGCCGACCGTCCTCGACACGTTGCCGAAATGCACGGAGGTCATCGACCTGTAGGCCGCCGAGATGAGCGCGCTTAGGGCGTGGCCCGCGTGCTCGTGGCGCCGGCCTCTCCGGAGACGGGCGGGGGGCAGGGGACAGTTGGGAGGGGATCGCCCTCTCCGTCGAAGGGATACATGCAGGCACCCTGCTGACCGTCCACGGCACCGCCCGCCACACACGCCAAACCGGGTGCTGCGCAGTCGTCGTTGCACTCGCAGGTCGGGGCGCAGTAGGCGATGTCTCCGAGATCGGACTCGAAGCCGTGGTCCTGCAGCACGCAGCTGCCCGCGCCCTGCCCGCAGGCCTGACCGAGCACGCACGGTTGCGAGCAGAACGCGGTGACGTCCACGCCCTCCGAATCCATGATGTGCAAGCAGGTCGCGTAAGGTGTGCAGGGTGCGGCGGTGCTGCAGCCGTTTCCAAACGTTGGATCGGGGTAGGGTTCGGCGACGCAGAGACCCCAGAACACGTCACAGAACCTACCGTTCGGGCACTCCGTGTCGCTGGTACACTGGGGTAAGCAACCCACGGAACCGCATGCGCTGTCCACGCATTGTTCGCCGCTCAAACAATCACTATCGAACTCACATACGCGCTCGAGGTCCCGCAGAGCTTGACAGGCTACGTCACGACGGGAATGACACTTCTGATCCGGCGTTTGGGTGCCTAGTCGGCAGCCCTTGATGCAGTGGCCAACCTCTGGGCTCGCGGTGAGGCAGAACGCATTTGGGTCGATGGCCACACAGTCGCTGTCGTTCGTGCATTCGTGACTGCACAGGCCGCCCGCCGGGCTGCCCAGCCCCTCAGCGAAGTCTTGATTGGCGTCGACGCACAACCACTCGCCCTCGCCGCAATCGCTGGCCACGGTGCAGGCTTTGCCGAGTGGCGTGGGAGCGTCCGTAGCTCCGCCGCTGCCGCCTTCTGCGGCGCCGCCCTGACTGGCCCCGCCCTCCGCACCCCCCAGGCCCCCGTCGCTCGGGGTCGTGGGTTCGGCGCCGCCTGAGCCGCCGTCACCGGGGGGAGCGGGCTCAGCACCGCCGGAACCGCCCTCCGCTGGTACAGGATCTGCGCCGGCCGCGCCGCCGTCGCTCGGGGGAATGGGCTCAGCACCGCCCGCACCAGCATCGCTCTGCGGCGAGGGCTCAGCGCCGCCCGTACCGCTCTCACCCGCAACGGCGTGAGATCCGCCGCTACCACCGCTGATTGGCGCCCCTGCGCGGCCGCCGCCGGGCGCCCCTCCGCTGCCGCCCGTTCCTGCCTCGAAGAGCTCTCCGTCTTCGGCCGCGCAACTGGCAGCCATCCCGCCGCACAGGGCCAGCAGAACCACAGATCCAAGGCCCGGCAGTCTGCGTTTGATCAGCATCAGTCCTCCCTCACCGCTGCATCCCCGTGCCACACGCACCATGAGCAAACAAGTCCTGATCGGCGTTTCGCGCGGTGAGCGAGCCTCCGCGGCTGTGCGCTTTATCGCTAATGCGTTTCCGTAGGATCGTGTTCGGTTTGCACGGAACCCGCACGGGTGAGTCGTTCCAGCACGGCAAGATGTTCGGCTGAACGCAGGCAGGCGAGCGACGGCCGCTGACGTGCGCTGTCCGCCCAGCGCTGCGTGAAGCTTGCGACGCGTTGCTCGGCGCTCAGCAGCTGCTCGAGCCCGACCCGGCCCCGCT
>DASQDA010000633.1:0-4189 GCA_035634435.1 Polyangiaceae bacterium | reverse complement strand
GAGATCGCGCGGTACGGTATTGTAGGTTGGACACCTTGATCGCACGCGCGAGACGCTCGCCGGAAAAGGGCATGTTCACAGAGCGGAAACGTCTTTGGGGCAACACTGCCGCCAATGTCGAGTCTCCCCTCCCCGCTGCCCGTATGGGTTCGCTTCGTTCCGGAGGCATCCACGACGATCGCGCCGCGAGCGCTGCCACATCAGCGACGTTACCGGATCGAGGAGATCCGGATCGTTCGCGGCGAGCCACCGACTGGCCTCATGGAAGGCAGCAACCTGGTGCGTTCCGAAACCAACTCCGCGCCACCGTCCTCGGCCGGAGCGTTGCTCGGGGTGACTCAGCATCTGGCCTACACACAGGCGGCTGAGCGGCGTGAGCTCACGGGAATCTCAGCCGCTGACTCGGGTCCAATGGCGGTGCTCATCCCTATCAGCAAGACGGAGAGCTGGTGGGCCCTGGCGCAGGACGAGCGCGACCGACTCTTTCGCGGTCGCGCCGAGCGGCCGGGGCACCTTGCTATAGGCCGCAACTACGCTGGGCGCATCTTTCGCAAGCTCTACCACGCGCGCTACGCACCGGGCAGCACCTGGGACTTCCTGACGTACTTCGAGTTTCCTCGCGAGGGTGCGGCCACCTTCCGCGCCTTGTTGCAGGAGCTGCGGGACCCGCAGCTCAACCCTGAATGGGAGTACGTGGAGCGCGAAACGGAGATCTGGCTGACGCAGCTGAATTGATCCGTCGTCGCACGAGCAGCGCGAGCAGGCTCGTTAGCACCAGCGCCTCGAGCAACGACTCCGAGCCACGCTCACCTGTGCGGGATCGCGGTAGACCACAGCCGTTCGGGTCGCTTGCCTGCTGGCGCGAGCACGCTGGCTTCGTGGTCGGCAACGAGCCGCAAGGGTGCTCGCGTCGGAACGCCTCGTACTCTGAGCGCAGGGCCACGACGGGTTCCGCTTGCGCGCCTCGCACGTTGAGCAGCAAGAGCGGTGTGCCGTCCGCAGCGTCCACCCGCAGGAACGCGCTGTTTGCGCTCACCGCAGGCGTGCAGCGTCTGTCGCCGATGCCCGGACGACTCGCCACGGCTTCGAGCGCGCGCCACAAGCGCTCACCGAGGTCACAACCCTCGGCGCTCAGGAACCCGCGCTCGAGCTCGTCGAGAACGACGACGTCCGTCAGTAAATTCCCTTGTACGGAGTAAGCGCCCTCGGAAAAGCGACCCTGGCGATCGGCCGCTTCCGGGCCCGCGCGGCTACCGGTGAAAGCAGCCGCCCCAGCGGCGAAGTCGACGATCGCATATTGACGCTGAGCCGCTCGGGGGTCGAAGCCAGGGTCGGTTACGGCCGCCAGCGCAGCCGCCGGCGCAATGCGGCTTGCCACGAGCGGGAGCAACTGTTCGCGACTCGCGTATCCCAGCCGAGCCTGTACTTGCACTGCGCCGACGTCCGGCACCGTCCGGTACAAGACGGAAAGGTCGAAGCTTCCCACGCAGGACGCAACCGCGATACCCACGTGCCCACGCGTCGCGTCCACGGCCAAGAGCGAGTAGGTAGCCTGCGCCGAGGGAGCAACCAGCAACAGGGCGAGAGCCAGCAGGCGGGCCTTGCTGCGGCCGCTCGTCAGGCGCCGAGGTGCTAGCGGGCAAAGCATACATCCTCCGCCAGAAACAGACACGGCTCGTAGAGTGCTTGCTCACGCAGGTAGCAGGCGCTGGTCAGCTCCGCGCCGCACACCGTCGCCAGGCAGAAGTCGCGAGCGTGCGTCACGCACTCCAGGCAACCCAAGCGCCGCGCGGAGGTTCCCTCCACCTCGATCGCCGGCGTAGCGTCGGCGCGCAGCACGGCGTTCTCGCAGGTCCAGTCCGAGCAGGCATAGTAGTCGCGACGCGTGCTCGGCGAGCAGCGGGGAAAACATGGCGTGGTCAACTTTCCGGATGGCAACGAGCGGCAGCTCCCCTCGGCCCCGCCCGCATCCGGATCCACGACCGGGCTTCCGGCACGTTGCAGGGTGGGTGGTTGCGTGCTCCCGGCGCACACCTGCTCCGGGTCCCCCGCGGAGCCCTGGCAACCCAGGCTCAGCCAGCACGCGAGCGCGCCGCGGCGGAAAGCGCCGGCTCCAGAGCTCCAGCCACAACGAGAGGGGTGAGGATGCATTGCGCAGCGTTACCTCCCGGTTGACGGCAGGTGCTCCCCCGAAAGAAGCTCTCTATCATGAGAGACGTCCTTGTTTGGCTGGTAAGCTCGCTACTGCTCACCAGTGCGTGCAGTCAGAGCCCCAAGCTCGTCGCGCCGTCGGGCGATCAGGCCGGCTACGCGGAGCGCTACCCGAACCGGCTGCAGGGAGTCCGCTCGGCCTTTGCTCGCGACGAGACCACTGCAGCTCAGGACGTCAACGCCTTCGCTGGCTATCCCGACGCGCTGCGCGAGCCCGCCTTTGGGCGCGTTGCAGCAGTGTACGAGCTGGCCGACGCCGACGGCCGCTCGAGTGCTTACGCCGAGACCTCGATGGAGGGCGAGTCAGTAGCTCGCTTCTTCGAAGAGGAGAAAGATCCGCTTCGACAAAAAGTCGGCGGCGCCGTTGCCTACACTGCGAAGCAAAAAAACTGCTCCGAAGACCTGGGCGGTGCGGCGGTTGGCGCCATGGAGCGTGGCGTCAGCAAGCAGCTGGAAGAACGGCTGCGCTCGCGCGGGAGCGCACACCGCAGCATCGAGGACTATCAAGACGAGCTGGGCAAAGGCAACGTCGAGACCTTGAACAAGCAAGCTGACGCCATCGCGCGGGCTAGCCACAGCGTGCACGTGCGCCTCGAGCTGCACCGGCGTGAGCTCACGGAGCTGCTCGACGACGCATCGGCCGTGCGCTCCACGCTCGACCGCTCCGTGCGCGAAAACGACGCGGTGCTAGCGGATCCGAACCAGTCGAAGGCGCGCCAGGCCATCGCTTCCCGCAGGCGGGCAGCCGCGGAGGCCGCTCAGGTATCGCTGGAGGCCGAAGCCGAGCCGGCCCGTCGCGCTCTGGCCGAGATGGAAGCGCGCATCGAGGCTAGCGAGAAGCAGTACCGCGCCGCGTACGACGCGCTGCTCGACGAGACGAGGGCCCGCGCCTCGAAACAAGAAAAGCGGTAGAGCCCGTGACCCGATCGCGGAAGCGAACGCTTGCGATTTGGCATATCGACCGCTCGCGCCGGCAAGGGTACCCTCAGCGAATGCTGGGTGAATCGAAGCGGGTGATCTGGGCTCTCCTTCTGCTGACGGGCTGTGGCGGCGCGCAGTCCGCCGCAGAAGCACCGGAACGGGCGGAGCCCGAAGCCGTGTTGCCAGCTTCCAGCTCTGCGAAGGAGGAACAAAGCGACGATACAGCGCAGGACGACGCTACGGACTCCTCCGCGCCTTCCAGCTCCGCGGCGTCCACGGTCGACCCGCAGTTCACGCCCGATATGAGCGTCGAACAAGCCATCGCGGCGGTCCCGCGCGGCGAGGAGCGACGCGACATCGATGCGGAGACCCTGGCCAAGCCCCTGCAGGATCTCGAGCTCTATGCGAGCTGCAAGCCTGGAGCCGCGAAGGTGAAGCTGCGCGTGGCGGTCTGGTTGGGCAAGGCCGTGGGCGTGGACGTGACCACTGCTCCGAAGAAGGCCGCCCTCGCCGACTGCATCCAGGGCAAGATCCGGGAGCTGACCTGGGAGAAAAAGGTCCGCTCACTCAACACGATCGAATATCAGTTCTGAATGCGGTCCACGGGATCGAAGGCCTGAATCGGCAACATGCCCTGCACTTGCTCGGAGATCATGCCGAAGCGGCGCTCCTTGTGGGCATAGCTTTCCACCGCCTTCAGCAAGGTTTCGGGGCGGAAGTCCGGCCACATGATGGGCAGGAACAAGAGCTCGGCGTACGCCGCCTCGTACAGCAAGAAGTCGCTCAAGCGCGTCTCGCCGCCGGTACGGATCAGCAGATCCACCTGCGGTAGGTCGTGCGTCGTCATCTGCTTGTGAAAGAAGGTCTCGTCGATGTCCTCGGGCAGCACCAAACCTGCGCGTGCCCGCACCGCGAGTGAGCGGGCCGCTTCCACGATGTCCTGCCGGCCACCGTATGAGAGCGCCAGCGTGAGGGTCATGCGGTCGCCATCGCTGGTGTAACGCACCAGGTCTTCCACCGCGTGGCGCGGCACCGTGGGCAAGTCCTCGAGCGAGCC
>DASQDA010000632.1:0-2359 GCA_035634435.1 Polyangiaceae bacterium | reverse complement strand
CCGCTGTTCGCGCCGCCGTTCGTCGCACCGCTGCCGTTCGCCCCCGAGCTGCCGCCAGCGCCGCCCTGGCTCATGCCGGCGCTGGTTGCGCCCGCAGTGTTGCTCGCGCGGCCGCCCGCACCCGCACCCGCACCCGCCGTGCCCGCTGCGCCAGCGCTGGGTGAGACCTCGTCTGGGTTGCTCCCACCTCCACAGCCCAACGCGACGAGGCTCGATAACAAACCTACACGACGGTACGCGGCGCCCAGCATGTCGGGACTATATCAACGGAATTCGGCTTTGCCGCTCGCCCTTCGGTTCAAGTCGTGGTTTTGGCCAATATCAGGGCCGCAGATGCTTGTAGGCTCGCCCTGCGGCCGCGGATTGCGACGAGAGCTCCGGGCGATACACCTTCCGACGCCCGGCGCTCTGACCCGCACGATCCGCGACGGCAACGCTTGCTGCGGAGCGCGGCCATGAAGCCCGCGCAGCTCGTTTCATGCGTGCTCGTGGAAGCGAAAGGTTGAGCGGGAGGGGTTGCGCGCTTTCGCCAAAGTAGTTGCGCACAACTAGCACCCGAACCTATTCCTTGAGCTTGCGGGCGCTGGCGAGCTTCACGCAGAGAGTGACCACCTCTATTGCGGTCTCGACCTGCGAAACGGGCGGCATGGAGGGCGCGATGCGGATGTTGCGGTTCCTCGGATCTTTGCCGAGCGGCGACGTAGCGCCCGCTGGGGTGAGCTTGACGCCGGCTTGGTCCGCGAGCTTCACGACCTCGCTCGCACAGCCATCGAGCGTGTCCAGGCTGATGAAGTAGCCTCCGCGCGGCCTGGTCCAGGTCGCAAGCCCGCTGCCGCCGAGGTCCCGCTCGAAGATGCGCGTCACGGCGTCGAACTTGGGGCGGAGCAGCGCCGCGTGCTTCCGCATGTGCGCCCTCACTCCCGACGCGTCCTTGAAGAAGCGCACGTGGCGCAGCTGGTTGAGCTTGTCGGGACCGATGGTCTGAATGGCGAGGTGCTTCTTCGCGTCCGCGACGTTCGCGGCGCTAGTTGCCATCGCGGCCACGCCGGCGCCCGCGAAGCTGAGCTTCGACGTCGACGCGAACTCGAGCGCACGGTTCGGGTTGCCCGCGGCAGCGCACGCCGACAGGATTTCGACCAATGCGTCGCTGCTGTCCTCGAGGTCGTGGACCACGTACGCGTTGTCCCAGAACAGGCGAAAGTCCGGAGCAGCCGTGGGCATGGCGGCGAGCCGCTGCACGACCTCCGCGGAGTAGGTGATGCCGGTCGGGTTCGAGTACTTCGGTACACACCACATGCCCTTGATGCTCGCATCCGCGCTCACGAGCTTCTCGACCGTGGCCAGGTCCGGGCCATTCGCGTCGAGATCGACGGGCATCATTTCGATGCCGTGGTGCTGGCAAATCGCGAAGTGGCGATCGTATCCGGGCACGGGGCACAAGAACCGGACCCTTGACTTGGACCACGGCGCCCCCCCGTCGGGCACGCCGTGCAAGAGCGCGCGCACTACGGCGTCGTGCATCATGGTCAAGCTCGAGGCGCCGCCGACGATCACGTTCGTCGGCGTGGTTTCGAGAAGGTCCGCGAACAGCGCTTTCATCTCCGGCAAGCCGTCGAGGCCACCGTAGTTGCGCGTATCCGTCCCGTCCGCCGCCTTGTAGTCGCTCGGAGAGAGGATCGCCGTCAGCTCATTAGCGAGGTCCAGCTGCTCGTTGGACGGCTTGCCGCGCGTCATGTCGAGCTTCAGCCCCTTCTGCTGCACGGCGGCGTACGCGACCTCGTAGTGGTCGAGCTGTTCGATGAGTCGGTCCGGATCCCTCGGAGTGAGCGCTGTCATGATGGCGCTCCCTTTAGCAGAGCTCACGCCCGGTGAGCCGCCGGATCGGACTCAATGGCACCCCGCACGCGATCCGCGAAGGTCCAACGCATTCCGAGGCGCCCCCGCATTCTCCGCGGTTCGAGGCGCGCTGTCAGCGTGCCACCGGTCGTCTGCTACATTCGCTCCGACCACCAGCGAACACGGTCATGCATGCATCTGGAGCCGCCATCGAGGTTTTCGTCTTCGACCTGTTCGGCGTCATGCTCTCGTTCGACAACGACGTGGTCTACGGCCGGCTGGCGCGGCACTGTGCCGATCCGCCAACTGCCTTCGAGCGCCTGCATGGATTGATGGCAAGCCACGAGGTGATCACCGGAGTCTTGACGCTGCCCGAGATTCATCAACAACTCGTCGACGCCCATGGCTTCAGCCTCGGCTACCCCGACTTCGCGAGGCAATGGCTCGAACCCTACTCGGAAGCGATACCGGGAATGGCAGACCTCGTCCGCACGCTCTCAGCGCACTATAGGCTTGCGCTCCT
>DASQDA010000631.1:0-11101 GCA_035634435.1 Polyangiaceae bacterium | reverse complement strand
CCTGGCGGAGATCAGCGCCGACCAGGCGAAGACACCGGTGCTCGTACTCAGCCAGCACGAGGAACGGGAGTATGCCGTGCAGGCCTTGCGTAGCGGAGCCAAGGCTTACGTGGTGAAGCGTTCTGCGCTCGAAGAGCTTCTCGCCGCGGTGGCCAAGGTGCTCGCGGGTGGGTGGTACGTGAGCTCGTGCATTGCCGAACAGCTGGCGGCACGTGTGGGTACGGGTAGTGACGACGAGGCCAACGAGACGCCCCTGTCGGACCGCGAGCTACAGGTGCTACGGAGACTGGCTGGCGGCCTGAGCCTGAAGGAAATCGCGCACGAGCTCTCGATCAGCCAGAAAACCGTGAGCACCTACAAGGCTCGTCTGCTCGAGAAGCTGCACCTGAGCAGCAACGCCGAGCTCATTCGCTACGCCTTGCGCGTGGGCGTCATCAGCTGAGCTCGTCAGGGAATCCTCACGCCGCGGACGCGTGCGCCTACACTCGAATCAGCCCTTTGACGACTGGTACGTCGAAGCCGAAGTCCCGCACACTCGGTGACAGTGCGGAACCGAATACTGATCGTCGAAGACGTAGAAGACATTCGCTCGGCCATGGTCGAGTTGTTGACCGAGGAGCTTCCGGGCGTGACCCTGGGCGAGGCTTCCACGGCCGAGGAGGCACTCGCGGCCGTTCGCAGCAGCCGCTGGGACCTGCTGTTGCTCGACTTGCGGTTGCCGCAGCAGTCCGGTTTCGATTTGTTGCCCATGCTGAGGGAGCTCGCGCCCCAGGCACAGGTCGTGGTGATCACGTGTTTGCCGCGTTACCCGTACGAGCACGTCGTGCGCCAGGCGGGCGCAACCGCCTTCATGAACAAGGAAGACGCTTTCGATGAGCTACCAGCTCTGGCGCGCTCGTTACTCTCCGATCGAGGGGAAGGTGCAGGCGGCCATGCAAAGCTCGAGCTCTGTTGACCAGGCGGTGACGAGCCTGCCTCCGACCGGGGCGCTGGGCGTGTGCTTGGATGTGGTCACCGTCCTGGCGGAGCAAACGGACCCGGAAGCCGCGTTGCGTGGCGTTCTGGAAGCACTCTGCGTACGTCTCGAGTTGGTCCATGCCGCGGCATACATCGGCGAGACGGACGGCCCCATGCTCAGCGCCGAGTGGCCGCAGTCAACGGTTGACGTTTCCCTAATCGATCAGCGCGAAACCGGGTCCGGCGCCGACTTGCCCGCAGCCGTTTCGGTGCCCATCGTGACAGCGACCGAGCGCCTGGGACTGCTGGTGCTGCGCCCGCGCGCGGAGCGTTCGCGCGCCTTGATCTGCGAGACGGCGTCTCTGGTCGGCGCGCGGATCGGCGCTCCCTTGCGGCGCATGCAACGCGAGGAGACCCGGCGTAACGCAGGCCTGCATGCCGAGGCGCTGCTGCAGCACCTCGATGAAGCCGTGCTCCTGCTGGACGACACCGGACGCATCGTGGCCGCCGGCGGCGCCACGGTGCGGGTGCTCGGAAGAAGTGCGCTTCAGCTGGTCGGCACCCCCTTGTCACTCTTCTACGTAGAGGCAGATCAAATGCTGGATCTTCCTATACGCCACTTGGAGAGCGCCAGCGCCAGCCCGCGCATGCAGGTGGACGGCTGGAGAGTTCGTGCCGACGGGGAGCGCTTCTGGGCCAAGGCTCTCATGCGCGCGGTCCAGGCAGACGGCGGCGGCCCGCCTTGCTTCGTAGTGGTCATCGAGGACGACAGCGCCGCTCACCTCAAGATGGACTCCGAGCGCGCTGAAACCACTGAGCTGATGCGGAGTAACCACGATCTCGAGCTATTTGCGCTGGTCGCCTCGCACGATCTACAAGAGCCGCTGCGCAAGATTCGCGTCTTTTCCGATCGCATCCGGCGGCGCGCTGCCGCACCGCTCGATGAGGCGGTGGCCGAGGGAATAGGCCGCATCGATGAGGCTGCCGAACGCATGCAGCAGTTGATCGACGATCTGCTTGCCTACGCGCGTCTAGCACTTCGCGAGCGCGCCCGCATCGCCATCAATATCCAGGATCTGTTGCGCAAGGTTGCCTCCGATCAGATTGACATTGACTCAGGCTCCATCGCGCTGGACGTGGCCGGGTTGCCGGTTTTCAGAGGCGACCGGGTGTTGCTGGAGCAGCTGTTCCGCAACCTGCTTTCGAATGCATCGAAGTTTCGCCGGCAGGACGAGCTACTGAAGATCGTCATCGCGGGCCGCGTGCTGGCGGACAGCACAATCGAGGTCTCAGTGTTCGATAACGGGATTGGCTTCGAGCCTCAGTACAACGAGCGGATCTTTGGAATGCTACAGCGGCTCCATGGCAGGGGGCGCTACGCGGGCAGCGGCATGGGCCTCGCCATATGCCGGCGCATCGCCGAGCGTCATGGCGGCGCGATCTGCGCACACGGCGACCCGGGTAACGGAGCCCGGTTTACCATCACTCTTCCACTGAATCCGTCACTCTAGGACCAGACATGCACAAGCGACCCATAACCATCATGATGGCGGACGACGACGCCGACGACAGGAGTATGACCGCAGAGGCGCTCCAAGAGGCGCACGTGCTGAACGAGCTCATCACGTTCGAGGACGGATCCTCGCTGATGGAGTGCCTGCAGGGACGAGGCAGCTTTCAGGAGCAAGGGCCGGGGCATCTACCAGCCCTGATCCTGCTGGATCTGAACATGCCCAGAATGGACGGTCGCGAGGTGTTGCAAGCCCTAAAGGCCGACCCTCGCTTGCGCCATATCCCGGCCGTCGTTCTGACCACTTCCAAGGTGGAAGAAGACATCGTGCGCAGCTATGAGCTCGGCGCCAGCTCGTTCATTCGCAAGCCGGTGACCTTCGGGGCTCTGGTCGAGACCCTGAAAAGCTTCGGGCGCTACTGGCTGGAGGTCGTCGAGTTACCCGCGGAGCACGTCAGTCGATGAACCTCGACCTGCACGCGCCGTTGAAGGTGCTCCTCATCGACGACGATCGCGACGATTATCTGATCACGCGCGACCTGCTTCAAGAGATGGGGCAGACCACGTTCTCCCTCAACTGGACCGCGGAGTTCGGCGAGGGGCTTACGGAGCTCCAGTCCTCCAAGTACGACGTATGTCTGCTCGACTATCGCCTCGGAGTGAGCGATGGGCTCGAGCTCCTGGAGCGCGCACAGATGTCGGGCTGCGTCACGCCGTTCATCTTTCTGACCGGCAGGGGCGACCCCTACATCGAGCGCCGCGCGCTGACGGCCGGCGCGGCGGACTACCTGGTGAAGGCGGAGCTCGACGCCGACCGGCTCTCGCGCGCCATCCGTCATTCGATCGAACGCAGCCGTACGTTTGCGGCGCTGCGCCAGCGCGAGCACCAGTACCGCTCGCTTTTCGATAATGCGCTGGACGCGATCCTGTTGCTCGACGACGATGGTAACTGCATCGACGCCAACGCGGCGGCGCTCGATCTGTTCGGCATGTCGAGGGCAGTGCTCACGCGTGGAAAGCTCAGGGAATACCTGAAAAACCCACCCGATCTGGACAAGAGCTGGTGTGCATTCCTGGCCAGTGGCAGGGACGGCGGCACCTGGGACGTACGAACACCCAGCGGGGAGGTGCGGAGCGTGGAGTACCGCTCGACGGCCAACATCATCCAGGGCCGGCATCTGTCCGTGCTGAGGGACGTGACGGAGCGGCGGCGCGCAGCGGATACCCACATGCGACTGGCTGCGCTGCTCGAGGCGACGGTCGATGCCATCACGGGTGTCAACTTGGAGGGTAAAATCGACTACTGGAGCCCGTCCGCGGAGCGCACCTATGGATACCAGGCGGCGGAAGTGCTCGGACGACCGCTGAACCTCTTGTTTGCTCCCGACCGCCATGCGGAGGTGGAAGAGCTAGTCCGGGTGATGCTTCGCGGCGAGACGCTGCAGCACTTCGAGACCAACCTCTTGTGTAAGGATGGCCGCGAGCTGGCTGCCTCGCTATCGATGTCGACGGTGCGCCGGGGCGCTGCCATCGCCGGCATGTCGCTCATCGCGCGCGACATCACACACCAGAGGAACATGGAGGCGCAGCTCGTCTTGTCCGACCGCATGGCGTCGATCGGCGTCCTCGCTGCGGGCGTGGGGCACGAGGTCAACAACCCGCTGACGGCGGTGATTGCCAATGCCGAGTTCATGAGCGAAGAAGTCGAAGCGCTGATCACGAGCGTGACCGCCGCGCCAAGCGTCGAGGCGTGTCGTTGCCTGGTGCGTTCGTCGGCAATGGGTATCCAGCAGCACCTCACGGAGTCGCTGCACGCAGCCGGGCGTATCCGGCGTATCGTACGCGACCTGAAGCTGTTCTCCCGGGCGGACGAGCAGCAGCTCGGTCCGGTCGACATCCACACGGTGATCGAGAACTCGCTGGGCCTCGCGGAGAACGATCTGCGTCACCGCGCCATGGTCGTGCGTGACTTCGCCACGGTGCCCCCCGTGCAAGCCAACGAAGCGCGGCTCGGTCAGGTGTTCCTGAATCTGTTCACCAACGCCGCCCACGCCCTCGTCGACGGGGACGCCCGGCGCAACGAGCTGAGAATCAGTACGCGTGTGAGCGCTGACGGTAACGTGGTGGCCGAGGTCAGGGACAGCGGGGCAGGGATGTCCGAGGCGGTGAGGAAGCGCATCTTCGAGCCATTTTTCACGACCAAGCCGCTCGGCAGTGGCACGGGGCTGGGGCTCGCGATCTGCAAGCGCATCGTCGATGATCTGCACGGCAGCATCGACGTGGAGAGCACCGAAACGGAAGGAACCTTGTTTCGCATCACGCTGCCGCCTGCCAGAGCGCGTTCGACGCGGCCGGCTCCGAGCTTACCGCCGGCGCAGCCCGCTCGAGCACGCATCCTGGTCATCGACGACGACGAATCCGTACTGGCGGCCATCGAACGTACGTTGCGGCGTGACTACGACGTTTGGTGCTGCACCAAGGCGAGGGACGCCCTGACCCTTCTCGGATCTGCCGACCAGTTCGCCTTGATTGTCTGCGATCTGATGATGCCCGAGATGACGGGGATCGACTTTCATGAGGAGCTAAAGGAGCGCCACCCGTCGCTTGCCGAGCGCATCGTCTTCCTGACCGGCGGGGCGTTCACCGCGCGAGCCGCGGCTTTCATGGAGAGCCTCGACGCGCGCTGCATGGAGAAGCCGTACGACGCGTCGGAGCTGCGCACCTTCGTGGGCGGACACATCATGCGTATCCTGGAAGCGAATCGTATGCTGACGCAGCAAACACCACGGGTCGCCATGGACCCCCCACGCTCTAGCTTGCAGAGGGAATCCGGGCCGGCTGAGGTCGGCTCGTAGCTCCCGTAGCTTCCAGTGCCCCCGTTGGTCACACGCACGGTCAAGAGCTGAAACCACGGGTAGGCACCCGCACCTGAATAGCGCCAACCAACGGTTGTCGCTGCCTGAGCCGCGCGGCGGAGCTGGCGCGGTTTCGCTCGGCGCTGAGCCGCGCACGGGCCGCACCAGCCGCTACGGCATGCGCCTGGTTCGCACCGGATTCGGGAACGTGCTGGGCAATGACTTCGCGGCCCTAGGCTTCTCCTTTCTTGGCAGCGAGCTCACCGAACGCGCTTACGACTTCAGCGCTCATGCGGGCTTCAGGTTCTGGGCCAAGGCGGAACGAGCGCTGAAGCTACGCGTGAACGTCACCACCATGGCGAGCCGCGGAACGTTGCAGGGCGGCACCTGTGAGGGCGCCAACTGCAACGATCATTTCGGCGTCTTCGCTGAGCTGACGCCCACCTGGGCACAGTACACCGTGGCGTTAGCCAGCATGACCCAGCGTCTCGAGGGTTGGGGCAAAGTCGTGCCCAAAGATCTCGAGCATGCTTCAAGCGTGGATTTCTTCTACGTGGGGCTCTATTCGAGCCCGGCGCTGACGCACGACAATCCGGCGGCATTCACCTTCGTGATTGACGACGTGCAACTCTACTAAGCCGAGCCGCGGGGCGCCTCGACGTTGCAGGAGAAGCGGCCCCGTGGCTTACTCCGGCCGCGCGATGGAACCTTCAATTTACGAGCTCCCGAAGGACACGCAGAGCCTCGAGCAAGCGCTCCGCTCACGACAGACGTTGCTCGATCCCGAGGAGCTCGGTCGTGTGGCGGCGCTCTTCGAGGAGGTGCGCCGGAACGGTGACTCGGCGATCCGCGCCGCCACGGAGAGGTTCGACAAGGTCGTCCTTAGCTCGCTGCGCATCGACGCCGCCGTTGCCGACGAGGCGGTCGCGAACCTGACATCCGAGCTCCGCGAGTCCATCGAGACCTGCCGCAAACGCATCGAGGCTGTCAACGAGGCCCTGATGCCGCCCGCACGCACCGAGCACCAGCTCGACGCGCACACCACGTTCGGCGAGACCTGCACCGCGCTCGACTCGGTCGCTCTGTGGGTGCCGTGCCGCAAGGGGCCGCTCGTCTCCACGGCGCTGATGCTGGTCGTTGCCGCCAAGGTCGCCGGAGTGCCGCGCATTGCGCTCTGTACGCCTCCGGTCGCGAGCGGGGGTGCGGACCCGGTGACGCTGGCTGCCGCGCGCCTGGCAGGCGCCACGGAGTTCTACGTCGGCAACGGCGTCGCGCTCATCGCTGGGCTCACCTTGGGCACCGAGTCGCTGGCAAGCATCGCAGGCGTGTTCGGCCCTGGCCCCTCGGGCATCACGCTAGCCATGGGTCTATCAGGGATGTACGGCAAGCGCACCTGCCTGGGTCTGGGTCCGAGCGACTGCCTGGTGCTGTGCGACGAGAGCGCCGATGCGCGGCTAATCGCCCTCGATCTGATGACTGAGGCCGAGCACGGCCCGGACTCGAGCGCCGTGCTCGTCACCACCTCACGTGCGATCGCCGAGCGGGTGCAGCGCGAGCTCGTCGCCCGTATCGCGGTGGTGCCGGAACCCCGCCGCAAGGTGCTGCAGGGCATCTTCGCCGCGGGTGGTCGCGGGCTGCTCACCGTGGCCCCCGACCTCGACGCGTGCGTCGACGTCGTCAACACCTTTGCTCCGGAGCACATGTCCATCGTGTGCTCCGAGGAAAATACGCAGAGGGTGCTGGCGCGCTCACCGGTTTCCGGCGAGATCCTGCTCGGCCGCTACACGCCCTTCGCCGCCGCGAACTACGCGCTCGGCATCACCGCGGTGCTCCCGACGAATGGCTATGCTCGCTCGCAGTCGGGCCTGACCAGCCGCGACATGCTGCGTTACTCGACGCTCGGCCGCCTGGACGAGCAGGGCCTTCGGGATCTGGTCCCGGCCATCGCCACGCTAGCGCGCTACGAGGGCCTACCTTGCCATGCTCAGGCGTGCGAGGGCCGGGCGAGGAGCGACTGAGCTCAGTCCGGTAGTGTGACTCGATGCCGAGCCGCTCGCTCGGCGGTCACTGAATCATCAATTGGACGCGGCGATTGCGCGCGCGGTTCGGTTCCGAGCTGTTCGGTAGCAAGGGCTTGTCCTGGCCGTAACCTTTGGCGGACAAGCGCAGCGGATCGACGCCCAGGCGGATGAGCGCGTCGACCACGGCTTGAGCGCGACTCTGGCTCAGCCGTTCGTTGTAGAGAGGCGAGCCGGTGTCGTCCGTGTGGCCCTGCACTTCCACCTTCTGGATTTGGGGGCGTGACTTGAGCACGTCCGCAATCTCCTCCAGCAAGGCCATGGAGTCGGGGAGGATCTCCGCGGAGTCGTTGCCGAAATGGACCTGTCGCCGCAGCCGGACCTCACGTCCTTGCACCGTCACGTTGGGCTGCGCAGGGCGCTTGTTGAGCGCGATGCGGGCCTGCAGGTCCTCGCGCGCCTTGACGCTGAGCTCCGTCACGCTCGTGAGGTAACCTGGCGCCTCGATCGTGAGCTTCACGCGCCCCGGAGGGACGTTTTCGAAGCGGAAGGAGCCCGAAGCGTCGCCCGTCAGATTCAGCTCGCGGTTCAAGCGGTCGGTGATCTTGATCTGCGCGGCGCCGACGACCTGATTGGTCTCGGAGTCGGTCAGCGACCCGATGATGTTGCCGACGCGCGGCAACGCCTCGAGCTCGCACTGCAACGGAACCACCACCTCGCCCGGCTTTGCCGCGGAAGCAGCTCCAGGCCGCGTCGGCTGCGGCGGCAAGGGGCGGGTCGGTGCATTGGCGGGCGCCCGTGGCGCGTCATTCTGAATCGTTGCGGCGCACTCACCGTCGCGGTAGCCCGGCGCCGTCACGTTGAACGTGTACGTGCCAGGGGCGAGCTGGGTGGTGCGGAAGGCGCCGACCTCACTGGTCACCATGCCCGTGATGCTGCGGCCGTCGTAGCGGATGACAGCGTTCGGCACCGGAGTTTGCGTGCCCTTCTCCAGGACCACACCCTCGATGTAGTGGTCGATAGGCGCTGCTGCAGCGGCAGGCGTAGCGACCCGCTGCACTATCGGCTGGGGAGCGACGGTGTCCACCGCGTAGGCAAGGCCTAGCCACAAGTTCCATGGCACCTGTGGGGCCACTTCTTCGATGAACGTGCTGGTCCCGCTGGTTCCCACGTCGAAGGCGGCGGAGATCGCGAGGCCGTGGTCCTTCCACGGATACAGACGAGCGCCGAGCGTCAGGCGTGACGGCGCAACGGCGATGCCTTCTTCCAGCTGCAAACAGCTCTCGCCGCGAGCCCTGGCCTCGTCGATGTTGCAGACGTAGTCCTGCCGATTGAGCGGTACGTCGATAGACCACTCCACGAAGGGCCGCACGATGCTGTGCACGAGCTCGCTGGCGATGCCGAACTCGAAGAAATCGACGCGGTTGATGCCCAGGCCGAGGCGTTCGATACGCGAGATTCGCGTACCTCTGCCGACGGGAGGCGCGTTTTCCTCCAGGTCTTCGACCAGCTTGGCGGAGTTGTCGAAGCGATAACCCAGGTTGAGGTGTGCGCGGATCGGGAGGCGGTCCGCAGCATTCGTGCGATTGGTCGCATCGAGCGTGGCCAGCCCGCGCAGCGCAAAGCTGGTTCCGCCGCCGTCGAGGCCGACGCCGCCCGTGCCGTTCAGTAGCCACAGCTCGGCCTCGCCGCCGAACGAAAACAGTCGATCGGGGAGGGCAGGGGTGAAAGCTTTGACTCCCAGGTTCGTGTCGCCGAGCACCTGCAGCAGCTGCGGCCGGCTTCGATTCGTCGCCGTCGCCTTGTTGTGTACCGCGACGAACACCTCCAGAAAAGGTAGCAGCGTCACCGACAAGCCCAGATGCGCGGAGACCTGATCGACGCCATCGCTCGAGTCCACGGCCTCGCCGAACGCCGATGGACAAGGATTGTTCGTATCGCAGAGAAAGCCGTTGGCAGTGAAGATGCTGGTCAGCACCGAAAGCCGGAAGGTTCCCGAAGCTCCGGAGCCGGCCTCGGACAGGTGCAGGGTGCCTGTCGAGCCGTTCACGCTGTTCTGAACGTGGAGCGAGCGCTTGCGCCACTCGCGTGCGAAGGCGTCGCCGCCGTTGCTAGTGGCGGTGTCGCCCTCTGTGGCGTCGTCCTCCCCCGGCTCTGCGCCCTCGTAGACGCCGTAGTCCAGGCCAAGATCGGCATCCATGGACCCCGATGCCTGCGCTTCGGCGCTCGGAGCCGCTGTGGCTCCTGCGGCCGCGGGTGCTGCTCCGGGAGCGGACCCGCTTGGGCTTGCGGCTGGCACTTCGGCGGGCGTGGGAGCGGACGTCGCGCTCGAAGCGGGCGGCGGAGGCGGGGGCGGGGGCGGCGGCGGCTCGGCGCTCTGCGCCGCAGCGGATGCAACCAGGGAAAGCGTGCCAAGCAGACAGAATGACGCCAAACCAACCCTATTCATCGAGGTCCTTCCCGTATTGCCCCACGGTCCCGACGGCCGCAGCTTCCAGCTCCACTTGTAACATTACTTGCTTCAAAACCGGAAACGTTCCGTGGATGGCGCTCGGGGAGCGTGCAGGCATCGCTTGGCTCGCGCAGTCGAAAGCTTGCGGCGCCGCCATGAGCTTAGATAAGTTCTGCGGGTGAGCGTCGCGCCGGAAGCATTGATTCAGGTTCAGGGACTGCGAAAAGAGTTCCGACAAGGCTTCTTCATGCGGCGAGTGGTGGCCGTCAAAAGCGTCTCCTTCGACGTCCAGCAGAACGAAATCTTCGGATTTCTGGGGCCCAACGGCGCTGGTAAGACGACCACGATCAAGATGCTGACGGGGCTCATTCATCCGAGCGGCGGCAGCGCGCGGGTGTTTGGTGAAGCTGTCTCCAACCCAAAAGCGCGCGCCCGCCTGGGGTTTCTGCCGGAAAACCCCTATGTATATCCGTATCTCACTCCCACCGAGTTTGTGGAGCTCTGTGCGCGGCTATCCGGGCTTTCGTCGCGCGCGGCCCGCGATCGCACACGACGCGTGCTGGCGCAGGTCGGGCTCACGTACGCGGCCGAGCGGCAGGTGCGCCGGCTCTCCAAGGGCATGTTGCAGCGCACCGGGCTGGCCGCCGCGTTGGTCGCCGACCCGGAGCTTCTGATCCTCGACGAGCCCATGAGCGGGCTCGACCCGGTAGGACGCAAGGAAGTGCGCGATCTGATCCTCGAGGAGCGCAAGCAGGGACGCACGATCTTTTTTTCGACGCACATCTTGAACGACGTCGAGACGCTCTGCGATCGGGTCGCCATCCTCCGGCGCGGCGAGGTGGTGGTCAGCGGGCGACTCGACGACTTGCTGAAGCGCGATGTGCGTCGAACCGACGTGACGCTGCTGGGTGCGGACTCACAACTGCTGGCGTCCCTGCAGGCGGCTGGCCATGTGCTGCGTCTGCTCGGGGCCCGGGTGGTGGTCGAGCTCGAGGGCGAGGCCAAGGTCCCCGACGTGCTCCGCGCCGCACTCGACGCGGGCGCGGGCATCGGCGAGGTGATCACGCGTCAGGAGACGCTCGAAGACCTGTTCGTCCGCGAGGCGATCGAATCCGGCGATCGCGTGGACCCTGACGCTCGCCCCGCGAGCTAAGCCGCGGGGCGTGGTCGTGGGCTCAGCGCTTCCGGCGTGCCAGCACCTGCCGCACGGTGGCCACATCGCTGCCGCTCAGCTCGCGCAGCACCACCAGCAGCACGACGTACACACAGGCCACGACGGCTGCGT
Source organism: Polyangiaceae bacterium (assembly GCA_035634435.1). Taxonomy (GTDB): domain Bacteria; phylum Myxococcota_A; class Polyangia; order Polyangiales; family Polyangiaceae; genus PMG-095. The sequence continues at coordinate 24 of DASQDA010000631.1, read as the reverse complement.
ACACGACCGTCAGCAGCTTGCCGC
>DASQDA010000630.1:0-4476 GCA_035634435.1 Polyangiaceae bacterium | reverse complement strand
TCCGAGCGGCCCCCCGTGCGAGCTCTCGCGAGCGAGGCCCCGGTTTCTGCTTCCACTCTGGGCCTCGCTGAGGCACGCTCCGCGCGCGTCCCATGAAGGCAAAGATCGCACTACTCCCCGGCGATGGCGTCGGTCCCGAGGTCGTGGCTGTAACCCGCCAGGTTCTGGATGCGGTTGCGAACCGAGCGTCACACCAGTTCTCGTATAGCTCGCATCTGATCGGCGGCATCGCCATCGACGAGACGGGCGACCCGCTGCCGCCCGAGACACTCGCCGGCTGCAAAGCCGCCGACGCGGTCCTGCTCGGCGCCGTCGGCGGACCCAAGTGGGACGATCCGAATGCGAAGACGCGCCCCGAGAAGGGCCTTTTGGCCATTCGCCGCGGCCTGGGTCTGTATGCCAACCTGCGGCCAGTTCGCAGCTATCCAGAGCTGATCGACGCCTCCCCGCTCAAGCGCGATCGCGTCGAGGGCGTCGACCTCTTGGTGTTGCGCGAGCTCACGGGCGGGCTCTACTTCGGCAAGCAGTATCGCGAGCAGACCGAGCGCGGCCTGCGGGTCGTGGACACGCTCGAGTACATGGACTTCGAGATCCGCCGCGTGGTGCAGCTAGCTTGCTCACTGGCGCGCGGCCGGCGCAAGAAGCTCACTTCTGTCGACAAGGCCAACGTGCTCGAGTCTTCGCGTGTGTGGCGCCAGATTGCCGTCGAGGTCGCCAAGGATTACGCTGACGTCGAGCTCGAGCACCAGCTCGTCGACTCGTGCGCCATGCGCCTGGTCACCGCCCCGCGAAGCTTCGACGTGCTGGTCACGGAGAACATGTTCGGCGACATTCTCTCCGATGAGGCGGCGGTGCTGACAGGGTCGCTCGGCATGCTTCCGAGCGCCTCCCTGGGAGAGGGGCGCCTGGGCCTTTACGAGCCCATTCACGGCTCCGCCCCGGACATCGCCGGCAAGGGCATCGCCAACCCTCTGGGAACCGTGTTGAGCGGTGCAATGCTACTGCGTCACAGCCTGGGTCTCGAGAACGAAGCACGCTCGATCGAGCTCGCGGTCGAGCGAGCGCTCGCCAAGGGTGCACGCACGCGCGACCTGGGCGGAGCGAGCCCGCTGTCGACCAGCGGCATGGGCGACGCCGTGCTCGCCGAGCTCGCTTGATCCGCTAGCAACGGGCGCCGCGGCTTGCGGCGCCCGCAGCTCAGAGCAGGCGCTGGGCGTACGCCTCACGCCGACCGGGTAGCCGCGGCGCCATGCTCAGGCGACGGTTCAAGCGCGCCAGCAGATGGAACACGAACACCCGCCACGTGACGGCGAAGCGGTCGGCACCGTAGCCGGCCAAGAGGGACGTGACCGCCCCGCGCATGCTGAGCACGTCACTCGGTCGCAGCAAGAGCTCCACGAACGCCGGGTGATAGAAACCGCGCACGAACCGGCGGTAAGCGCCCACGCCACGCTGGACGGCGCGTTCGTAACCCAGGAACTCACGTCGCCCGAAGCGTTGACGCTCGAAGGCACGTTCGATGGCGGTCGCGGCGCGAAAGGCGCCCAGGATGCCCAGGTAAACCCCGGTCGAGAACACGGGGTCGATGAACGTGCCGGCGTCTCCCACCAGTAACCAGCGATCCCCGGCCAGGCGCTCCGAAGCGTAGGACCAATCCGAGATGGTGCGGACGGGCGCGCTGCGCTCGGCCTTGGCCAGCCGCTGACGCAAGTAGGGCGTGTTGGCGATGCGGTCGAGGAAGAAGGCTCCGTCCGGCTTCTTGCCGCGCAGCATGGATACGGGCGCCACCAGCCCCACGCTGGTCCGATCGTCACGCAGCGGGATGACCCACCACCAGCCCTCTGGCACCAGCACGATGCTGATGTCTCCCTCGGCGGGTCCCGTGTGGCGCTCGGCGCCCGTGTAGTGCGAAAAGACCGAGACGTTGCGCAGCGCAGGATCCATGCGGCGTAAACCGAAGCGTCCGGCGAGCAACGATTGTTGGCCGCTGGCGTCGACGAGCATCGCCGCGCGCAGCAGCTCTTGGCGTCCGCCCTCGTCTCGGGCCGTGACCTCGACGCCAGCGGAGCCGACCTCGAAGGCAACGACCTGGTGCCCCTCACGCACCTCGGCGCCCGCGGCGATGGCATTGTCGAGCAGCAAGCGATCGAACTCGGAGCGGTCCACCTCGAAGGCCGAGCTCGGACCTCCGATCAAGCCCCCATCGAAGCCGTAGCGGCGGCAAAACGAGCCGTCTGCCGTCACGAACTCCGCCGCCTCTTTGCGCAAGAAGCGCCGCTCCACCTCCGCGAGCACACCGAGCTCGGCCAGCAAGGGGACGACGCACGGCAACAACGACTCACCGATATGGAAGCGAGGGAACCTTTCCTTCTCGAGCAGCAGCGTGCGTTTTCCGCCGCGCGCCAGCAGCGCCGCCAGCGTGGCGCCGGAAGGCCCCCCACCAATGATGATGACGTCGAAGCTGCCGACCGCGCCGGGTCCCGTCATTCTCCGGAGCGCTCCTCGGGGGCTAGCCTGGCCGCCCGCGTGAACTCGCGCACCAGCACCGTGGCGTAGCTGCCCGCGGGCAAGCCAAACTTGAGCACCAGCTGACCCGGCTCGGGCGCTTCAACCTCGAGCTCTTGCGGTCGCACCAGTAGATCGCGGCGCGCGCCGGGGGCGAACTGGGCTAGCACCTGCAGCATGGCCTGGTCCAGCTCAGCCGCTGCGATCGCCTCACGTTCGAGCTCCGCCGGGAGACCGTGAGCGGCGCGCATCTTCGGACCGGGCATGGGCCCGGTCAGGTGAATCTCCGAGCGCGTGAGGCGCGGCCGCTCGAGCTGGGCGTCCTCCACCAGGAAGTGCGCCGACGAGCCTTCGAGGCGCACCACCTCACCCGCGAACAGCTCGTGCAACCCGCGCGCCGCCCTGAGCGCCAGATACCGATCGAACACCTCCGACTGCACCACGCTCGGTAGCAGCTTGAGCAAGAAACGCGAGAGCCGGCGACGACCGCCACTTCGCAGCCACTCGCGGGCGCGCCCGAGATTTTCCCCGCCGCGGCCGTACCGTTGAGCGCCAAAGTAGTTGAGCAGACCCGTGTCGCTCAGGCGGGCGGCGATGGCACGCGCGTTTTGCAGCGCTCCGTCCGAAACCCCCACGAGCGTGATGCTGAAGCGATTGCCGCGCAGGTGTCCGGTGCGCAGCTTGTTGATGTGGCGCGAAACCTCGAGCACGCGCACGCTGTCGGGTAGCTCCCAGGTCTCCGGCGCCGCCGCGCTGCCCGGCAGCGACAACCACTGGCTGGTGACGGCCTGCTTGTCCTTCATGCCGGCATGGCCGATGTCGCGCTCCTCCACGCCTGCGACTCGGGAAAGGCCGCGCACCAGATCGAGCGTCGTCAGGCCGCGCTTCTCGACCCGGACGTACCAGTGCTCGCCGGTACCGCTCGGTAGATAGGCGGGCAGCTCGTCGACCACGAAAGGCTCCACGTTGGGTCCGATGGCGCCGCCGACGGCGGGCAGATCGGAAGTGAGACAGGCAGGATCGAGCGGCGTCGCGCTGAGCACGTGTGCGTCGGTTGGGGCAGGCGTCAGCTCCGAGCCCGCGCTCGTCTCGGGCACGGTCAGCGCTCCCAACCGACGAGCTCAGTCGGTCGTTTCACGCGGAAAGCACTGCGCACGAGCATCGATTTCATCGTCACCGCGCCGCAGTATACGGGGCTGTCGGCGAAAGCTCCACGCTACACTCGCGCCGATGTACCGACATAGGTCGGCAACGCTTTGCGCTTGACCTGGCCGGTCTTCGCGAAAAGACTGAACGTTCCGACTATGCGGTCACAGGTTCCCGCTTCCGCGAAGACCGGCCTAGTCCTCTCGGGTGGCGGCATGCGCGGTGCTTACGAGGTGGGGGTCATTGCCGGCATCGCGCAGGCGCTGGGCGTCAAACCAGGTGCTCCGCCTATTTTTCGGATTTTCGCCGGTGCCTCGGTGGGCTCCATCAACGCCACCTACCTGGCGGCCAATGCCGAGCTCCACGATCACGGGGTCAACCGCCTGGTCGAAGTCTGGAAAGGCCTGCGACTCGAAGAGCACGCGCGCATCCGGCCGCTTGGGCTCGCGCGCTGGCCGAGCGGGCTGAAGAGCAGGCTGAAGTTCTTGACGGACGCCAATGCGCTCGGCAGCTCGCTGCTCGACACACGCGCCATCGAGGTCGTGGTGCGGCGCAACATCGACTGGGAGCGCTTGCATCGCGTGATCGACAGCGGTCGGGTGATCGCGCTCTTGGTGGCGGCGCTGCACGTCGCCTCGGGGCGCACCACCATGTTCGCCGAACATGCACCCGGCACCACGATGATACCCACGCGCGACGAGCGGCGCGACACGGTGTTCCAGCGCGTGACGGCCGATCACGTGCTCGCTTCCGCGGCGATCCCGCTGTTGTTCCCCTCACGGCGAATCGGCGCGCACTACTACTGCGACGGCGGCTGGCGCTTCA
>DASQDA010000629.1:0-3141 GCA_035634435.1 Polyangiaceae bacterium | reverse complement strand
ACGACCATCGTCGCGCGACGAAACGACGCGGACGATCCCTGATTGCTCGACAGCGAGCACGGTCGCGCCGTGGATCCGCGAAAGGTCGAAGCTTGCGCTGGTGAGCGGCGCGAAGGGGGCGCGCCGCGGCACCGAGAGCGGCACGCACGAGCGCTGGGGGCCGCAGAGTCTGAGAGTGGCGGCTTTGCTCTGCTCAGTGCGAGCAGCCAACACCAGCGCCTGCCCGTCGCATGCAGCAGCGAGCAACTGGTGCTCCCCCTCGACCGCAATGGTGCTGACGGGCTCCTGCTCCCCGATTCCCATGCTGACGAGCAACGAACCATCGGCACCCGAGCTCAATGAGTACCAGCGGTCGGACTCGGGCCCACCGCACCGCACGCCCGGGTGCTCGACAGCGACGGCGCGGGACGCCCTGCGGAATGTGATGCCGCCGTCCACGCTCAGCAGCCAGGTGAGGTTGGCACCCTGGCCCGCCGACAACCACAACCCCTCGGGCGCTCGGAAGCCGCTCTTCAGTTGCGTCCGCTCGGCCGGGAGACCGCGGCCCAGGCCGGGTCGAGCCGGCGGCACCGGATGCATCGCCTCGCGCGCGCCGAGCGTGGGACGGATGAGGTGCACATAGCTGTCGCGGACGAACGGCCAAGCTTGCTGGGCACGCTGGGCGAGCGGCTCGAGGCCCACGCCCAGTTCGTCGAGCCGGGCGCCGGGTGCGCCTGGCTCACCACTGCCGTACTCAGCGAAGCTGCGGGCCGTCGCGGCGTGGACACGCTCTGTGTCGGCAAGGCCGGTGAGCTCGCGCCCGAGCGCACCGCAACGAACGAACGGCGCTTCGTCGGGCGCTGCAGCTACCAGGCGCCGCCGCACCAGCTGTCGAAAGCGCGTCGCGTCGTCGCGAATAGCCTCGGGTCCGGTGGGGCCGGCCATACATGCGGCGTAGTTGGCGAGGCTGGGCCCCAGCGCGTGAACGTCCCAGGCGGCCTGCGCACGTGGCGCGACGTCAACAACCGCGACGCCGAGAACACCGACCGCCAGCAAATGCCGCAAACGAATGGGCGGCAACCACACAGGAGGAGGGGCCACTGCCGGAGGCGCGGAGGCGCGCCTCTGGTGTTGGGGACGCAGATTCGACGCGCGGGCGGGAGACGGGTACGGCACGCCCGCAGGCTACGCCTTCAGCATCGAATCTGCCAAAATCCTGCGAACTTACAGGCGCCCGTCCGCTAGGAGGCCGAGGTGAAACACCTGCCGCCTCCGCCCGGACGAGGCGCTTAGAGCATTCCCGTCGGATTGCCCGGAGCGCCCGTGCGCTGCTGCTCGTCAGCCTTCAAGCGCTTGCGGCGGCGGCGCGCTGCCTCGCTCATCTTCTTCCGCCGCTTGATCGACGGCTTCATGTAGTGGCGACGGCGCTTGAGCTCACGGAGAATGCCCTCCGCGGCCATCTTGCGCTTCAGGTGCTTGATGGCCCGCTCAATGCCCTTGTCACCGACTTGGACTTCGAGGGGCTTGCAGGTTACGGCTTCGCTGGGATTCGGCAAGGGAGCGACGATCTGGCATAGTCCTTTCCTCGATGCAAGCGCCCCCGCTGGAAAACACACCTCGTAATGCGGGAAACGTGAGCCGTGCTCCCCATCGCCACAGCTGACCCGGGTTTGGCTGCCACGCCGATAGCAACCCCCGCGCCGTCGGCAGGAGTGCAGGCCCGAGCACGCCGTCTTCCCCCTCGCGAGGCACGCCGACCGGCGCACCCGCTGTGGGAAGTACCAGCGCTGCATACCCTCGGGCTCTTCACGACCATGCGCGCCACCGAGGCCTACCTCTGGCCAGATCCGTTCGCGGAGACCCGCCCGCGGATCTGGCTCGAGCACTACCGAGAGGCCTTCACCAAGCCCCCGCTGTTCTCGACGCGCGAGGCCGCCTTCGAATGGGACCACGATCACTGGACCATCAACGTCGTGGGTCACGGTCTGCTCGGTAGCGAGCTGTTTTACCGGCCGCGCCGCTGCGGGGCCTCTCCGCTCGCCTCCCTCGCCTTCGCGGCAGGCGCGTCTGCCGTCTGGGAATACGTTTTCGAGGCGAACGGCGTTCGACCCTCGGCCGTGGATTTGACGTACACGCCTCTGGCCGGGTTCGTCCTGGGGGAGGCCCGGTACATCGGCTGGACTGCCGCCAATCGGATCGCCGACCGCACCTTACGCTCGTTCCTCCAGGTGGTGCTCGACCCGCTCGGCGAGCTCGAACGCGGCCTTGGCTCCCCCTGCTGAGCGCCTCGCTGACCACGCAGCGCCTGCGACGCAGACTTCCCCGCCCCTGCGCGTGATAACTGCGCCTCATGACGGACGCAGACAGCATCATCCACACCCTCGGGCTCCTGCCGCACCCCGAGGGCGGTCACTACCGCGAGATCTTCCGGGCTCCGGTTGCCGTTTCTCGCCAGCGGCATGCAAGCGCTCGGAGCGCCTCGACCGCCATCTATTTCCTGCTGCGTGCCGCTGAGTTCTCCGCCTTTCACCGCGTGAGCTCGGATGAGCTGTGGCATCATTATGTGGGCGACCCACTCGAGCTCATCGCCGTGGACGCCGATGGCTTGCGCTCGTCGGTGCTCGGTCACCGTTTGCAGCTCGGTGAACGCCCGATCGGCATCGTGCCAGCGAATACCTGGCAAGCAGCGCGACCCATGCAGGGGCCTCACGGCTTCGCGCTGTGCGGCTGCACGGTGGCACCCGGCTTCGACTTCGCCGACTTCCAGCTAGCGACCCGCGCCGAGCTTGCGCGTGAGTTTCCCGCCCACTCGGCGCTGATTGCCGGCCTGACACGCTGACGCGGCGCCGGCCCAGCGAGCTCACGCCGTTCGGCAGCCGCTCGACGTGTGGTGTATAACCGCGAGCGCCGCTGAGAGCGCGGCTCGCACCATGGAATCCAGGCACAAACCCACGCGCGTCAAGGCGCCGCACGGCGCACGAACCCTCGAAATCAGCTGGGACGACGCGCACACCACGCTGTTGCCCCACGAAATTTTGAGGGGCTATTGCCCCTGCGCGACCTGTCAGGGGCACTCAGGCACGTTGCGCTTTCAAGAGGGCGGCAATCTCGAGATCCGAGAGCTCGAGCAAGTGGGCAATTACGCTCTGTCGTTCACGTGGG
>DASQDA010000628.1:0-2223 GCA_035634435.1 Polyangiaceae bacterium | reverse complement strand
GCCTGGAGGTCGAGGCGCGTCCCGTGCTGGGCGATCTATGCCGGCGCTTCGAGCTGGAGCTCAGCGGCTTGCCTGAGGGTCGGAGCAGCACGCTGCAGCTCGGCAACGACCTCACGGCGCGCGATCTCGAGCGCGCCCTGTTCGTCGCGGCGCGGGGTGATATGGCCGTCGCTCTGCGCGCGCTCTCCGGCGGGCGCTATCGACTGACCCGGGGGGAGCCGCGCCGGCTTCGCCTGTGGCGCCTGTTGTTCGAGCTGGGCACGCCCGTGCCGGACAAACGCAAGGCGTTCTCGCATACGCGCGCTCGGGCGTTCGCCGGAGAGATCGTGGTGCCGCCGCGCGGTATGGCCGAGGTCACACCGACCCGCGTGCCCGGAGAGCGGCGCGTCTTCAAGCCAGTCGGCGGGTCAGGGCCGTTTCTTCCGCGCGTGGACGATCTGCTGGCAGCGTGCCGCTTCTTCGCCAAGCCAGTGCGCTTGGTCACCAGCTTCGGGACCGTGATCGTCCGCGGCCCGAACGGCTTCTACGCACGCCGTCGCGCCTTCTGGCAACTCACGCTGCACTACGCGGAGTACGCACGCGAGCGCGAGCGCTCGCTCGAGTCGAACGAGCCACCGGGGCGGCGTCGCTTCGCGGAGCGCTGCCAGGCGCTAGGCTTCGAGGTCGATCTGACCGACACCGTCGCCGAGGTTTCCGGTCAGAGCTTTCATACCCGACTCGAGCTCGTCACGCGCTACCTGGCGTTTTCCTTCGTGCCGCCGCAATGGATGGACAACGCGCTCGCCTACACCTTGTCGAGCTCCGGGAACGTACCCTGGCATCTGGCGCTGGTTGCCTGGCTGGTCTTTGCCGCGTACGTGCTGCGAGCAGCCGCCATTCTCGGCGCCGTCGAACGCTCGCGCCGCTCGATTCCACTCACCATCGGAGGCTGGGGAACGCGCGGCAAGAGCGGCTCCGAACGCCTCAAGGCCGCTCTCTTCCACGCGCTCCGCTACGACGTGGTCGTCAAGACCACCGGCTGTGAGGCCATGTTCATTCACGCGCGTCGCGACATGCCTGCCCGCGAGATCTTTCTTTATCGCCCCTACGACAAGGCGACCATCTGGGAGCAACGCAACGTGCTCGACTTCGCAAGCAAGCTGCGAGCTCAGGTGTTCCTGTGGGAATGCATGGCGCTCCAGCCGCGCTTCGTCGACCTGCTGGCCCGTGAGTGGATGCAAGACAAGATCACCACGCTGACCAACGCCTACCCCGACCACGAAGACGTCATGGGACCCAGCGGGGAGGACGTCGCGCGCGTCATCGGCCGCTTCATGCCGGTGGGAGGGACGACCTTCACCAGCGAGGAACAGATGCTGCCGTTGATCCGGGATGCGGCGCGCAGCGCTCGCACCCGCCTCGTCGAGATCCGCCCGCTCGAGGCCGACTTGCTTCCGCTGGACCTGTTGGCACGCTACCCGTACGAGGAGCACCCTCGCAACATCGCGCTGGTTGCCGAGCTGGCGGAGTACCTGGGCATCGATCGCGAATACGCTCTGGTCATGATGGCCGACTACGTGGTGCCGGATCTGGGCGTGCTGAAGACGTATCCCGAGGTGCGCTACGCTGGCCGCAAGATGGCGTTCTCGAACGGCATGAGCGCCAACGAGCGTGCCGGCTTCATGTCCAATTGGCTGCGCCTGGATTTCGAGTCGCACGACGTGGACCGCACGCCCGACGTCGTCACCGTCGCCATCGTCAACAACCGCGCCGATCGGGTGCCGCGCTCGCGCGTGTTTGCCGAGATCTTCGTGCGCGACGCCGCCGTCGACCACATCGTGTGCATCGGCACCAACCTGGGCGGCCTGGTCCAGTTCATCCAGGAGGCGCTCGAGCTCTGGCTGCCCGAGCTCAGCGTGAGCGGCGAGGGCGGCCCCGAGCGCGCTCGCGAGCGCTTCGATGCGGCGCTGCGTCGCTTGAAGTATCCGTTGCGCCCCGGCGCGCTCGAGGACTCCGTGCGACGGATGCTGGGCTCGCTCGGCCTCGAGCCAGCAGAGCTGGAGGCGATCGTCCGCTTGCCGGAGGTCGCGCTCGCCCTGAGCAACGCCGAAGGGCTCGGGCCCGCGCTGGAGCCGGCGCTGACCAAGCTCGCCCCGACCGGGGAGGACCTGCGCGCGGACGTGCTCCGCCACGCTACCCGCGCAGCCTATCGGGAACGGCGCGTGCGGCAGGCACGCGCGCAGG
>DASQDA010000627.1:0-2427 GCA_035634435.1 Polyangiaceae bacterium | reverse complement strand
GTCGAGCACAACGTCCAGCCAGCGCTTGCCCTCGAGAGTCTGCTGCTGCGCCTGCGGGACGCGTAGCACGGCCCCCACCGCAGCTCAGGGGAGCGGCTCGACGGCGCCGCCGAGTGCGGTGTGCAGCTCCCGCGCTCGCCCGCTCACGTCGGCGAGCCGCCCGCCCAGCAATGCTCCGATGACTGCACCCAGCGCCCCGTGGCGCTCGACCTCCGGCGCACGGTGAAGGTCGATTCCGCCGATGGCGACCAGGGCGATACCCTTACGTGCGGCGCGCTCTGCCGCCGCAGCGAGCGCTCCCAGCCCGACGACGGGCTCCGGGTTCTGCTTCGACTGCGTGGCAAACACAGGCCCAAACGCCACGTAGTCCGGACGTTCGAGCAACGCGGCCTCGAGCTGTTGCAGACTATGCGTGGAGAGGCCGATGCGCAGCCGCGGCGCAACCTCGCGCACGCCGGCAGGCGTGAGGTCATCCTGACCTACGTGTACGCCGTCCGCTCCCGCCAGTAGCGCCAGATCCGGCCGATCGTTCGCAAACAGCAGTGTGCCGTGGCTGCGGCACATCGGCAGCAACGCTCGGAGCAAGGCCAAGGTGTCGCGCGCGGAGGCGCGTTTGGCCCTCAGCTGGAGCAATGAAGGGCGCACGGAAAGCACCTGATGGGCGAACGCGAGCGGCTCGAGGCCTCGCTGCTGCAGCGCATCCACGTCCACGATCGGATAGAGGCCACGCATGTTTCGACCGGCGCAGTGTACGCTGGCCCCTGCTTCCGGTCCTGCGGGCAGCAATACGCATTGTCGTTTTTGCGGCGCAGCACTAAAACGAATGTGATCTTGATTCCTTCACGGTGGCGCTCCGGGCTTCTCACAGGTGCTGGCAGAGTGATTGCTCGCTGGGCTTGGCCTCCATTGCTACTGACCGCTGCATGCGGCAGCGCCAAGGTCGAGGCGCGCGCGGGCCACGATGGCGCGAGCTCTACGCCGCCTTCCGCCCGCGCGCGGGCGCCGATGGCGCCCGCGACGCCACGCTCGACCTCCGCAGCCAAGTCCGCCCCAGCGCCGTCGGCGGCGGAAGTCCCCGAACCGGCGCGCCACGATCCGCAGCGCTTGCGGCAGTTGCTCGATGCCACCGGCGCGCCGCCCGTCGACGGTCGCGAGCGGCTAGGCTTACGCGTGGCAGTGGTGGAGCAAGGACCCGATCAGCCCTGGCTGGTGGGGCTCGTGAACCGCGGGACCCAGCCCATCAGCGTCGTATTCGACCTGCGGCTCCTCTCGCTAGAGGTCGCGCCTCCCATGCCGCCGCCCGACGAAAAAAAGCCCGCTCGGCAGCGCCTCCAAACGCCAAAGAAGGTGACCTGCGCGCTGCCCAGGGACATGGTTCCGAGCTCCGAGAACCCCGAGCTTCAGGAGGTCCTCGCACCCGGGGAAGGCCTCGTCGATAGCTTCGACGTCCGCCTCTATTGCGTTCCCCGTCAGGGCAGCAGTCCGTTGGTGCCTGGCGCGACCGTGAGCCTCGCGTTCGGCTTTCCCGAGAAGACGAAGCGGATCTGGCGCCGCGGTGAGAGTCAGCGCGTGCCGCTCGAGCAAGTGCCGCCCTTTCTCGCGCGCAGGGTGGAGGAGCTCGGCTCGTTGCCAGCCAGTGCTCCGGCGCCCAACCCGCCATCCGCTGCGCGCAGCGAAAGCGACACGAAAGTTGCGGAGGGTCAGGTAGAGCCTCCGCGCTCGGACGCATGGGCCATCAAGCAAGTGACAGCCCCTGATCTCCTGCTGGGCAGCGATTACGAGGAGCCGGCACTCGAGCCGGAGCCCGACAAGCCGCTCGAGCTGGTGCTGACGCAGGGGTCGGACGCGCGTACTGAGCGCGAAGCGACAGTGAGCGCGGCCCTGGTGAATCGCAGCCAACGCTCCCAGCGCCTGTACTTTCGACGGGAGCTACTGAGCTTCGAGCTTTCTGGCCCTTCCGGCTTCGTGCAATGCGCCCCCGGACCCGATTCGCAGATGCCCGACCGTCAGAGCTTCACCACGTTGGCTCCAGGCCGGCGAGTGTCGGCCGTGAGCAGACTCATCGAGCTGTGCCCGGCTGGCGCGCTACGCGCTCCGGGGCTGTACCTGGTTCAGGCGCGCTTCGATGCGTCAGCGGCCGCGGCGCGAACGGGTCTCCAGACCTTCGATGGTCGATTGCTCACGGAAAAGCCCGCCTGGGTGCGCGTTCGAAGCGGGTGGGGTGAGCTCCCGGCGCAGCGCGCTCCGCAACGCATCTCTCTCGACACGCGTTGACGTTGCCGCTCTGTCAGCGCACGCCCAGACCTGTGTGGCGTTCCTGGCGGTAGAGGCAACCTGCCACAAGCGTGCATGTCTTAGCCCACTGCCTCGTGCCCCGATCGTGGCGGCATCCGCACATTTGCGAGTGCGAAACATCACGCCCGTCTT
>DASQDA010000626.1:0-1750 GCA_035634435.1 Polyangiaceae bacterium | reverse complement strand
GATGAGCCTTTACGCGCTCGACTTCTCGCGCGCGGATGGCTCGCGTGTCTTGGCCCTGTGGACATTGCGCGGACGGCGTTCGATCGAGCTCGGATTGGCTCCGGGGTCCTCCGCCAGCTGGCGGCTCACTGACGCGCAGGGCAACTCGAGCACGCTCCGGGCACGAGCTGACAGCCTGGCGCTGAGCGTCGGCACCGGCCCCGTCTATCTCGAAGGTAGAGGTCGCGTGACGGGAGGGCAAGGCGGTCCGCCCGATCATCGGGACGCCGTCCCTGCCCAGGCCGCACTGGTGTCGGCGCTCGATAGCCTCCACGACTGGGTGGTGGAGGACCAGCGCGACATGAACCTGGAATTTCACAACGCGCTCACCCCACGGCGTAAAGGCGAGCTCGAGGTGCGGCGGGTGAGCGAGCTCGAAGGCCGGACCGGCGCGTTGTGCGTTGCGTTGCGCGCCGGCGCGGGCGGGCCCGACACCATGCCGCTCTACGGAGCTCTCCGGCATCGGCGTGGCATACCGCTACCGGGGAGACCGACGGCCCTGGCCATCCTGGTGAACGGCAACTCCAGCTTTGGACGCGTGATCTTCGAGCTGGAAGACGCGTCGCGCCAGCGCTGGACCTCGATCGGCGCGAGTGGATCAGCCGTTCTGTCATCGCAGTTACTGGCGCTCATCCCGCCAGAGTTTGCCGCGTACAAGCGCCGCGCACGGCTCGCTGACTGGAACACGGACGACGTGTTCGGGGTGTCCCGCATCAACTTCGATGGCTGGCGTCATGTTTCTTTCCCACTTCCCGGCAACTACCCGGGTGAGGGCTATGGCTGGCCGGCGAACAGCCAGTGGATGCACGATGGCGACGGCCGGGTTCACTATCCGCTCAAGCTACGTAGGCTCATCGTCGAGCTGCCACAGAAGACCTTGCACGTCACCGCATACCTGCCGGCACCGCGCCCCGAGATCTATCTGAGCGAGTTGCTTGTCGAGCAAGGCGACCCCGAGTGGCGCGCTCCACTCGGTAGCGGCGCGCAGCCGCGCAAGACCCTTCAGTGACCACCCGCTGAACCTCTCGGCCGCTCTCGTGCGGTCACGTCGACGTCAGTCGCAGCCCCTGGCATCGTCAAGAGGCGTCTCCACAACGTGGAGCACCTGGAGAAGGTGCTTGCACAGGATCGGGAGCTGCCGGCAGCACACTGCCCTACTTCGTCACTTTCGGGCCAGCCTACCTGCATGCGTTCACACCTGCGTGGTCTGTCGTGCAGGTGAGTGAGGCGATCAGCTTCATCTACTTTCAGTTTTCCCCGCACAGAGACATGCGCGGTCCCTCATGCGTGGACATGCAGGAGAGTTCGCAACACCATCGCGACGCCGCTGCTCACACGAACAATCGTTTCAACCGCAAGCAATGGCGTTCGAACCCGTAGAACGAGGCACTAGCTAGCGCAAAGGCGCCTGCGCATGCTGCCAGGGCTCGCAGCCAGCTAATGTCGCCGGGAACGGCAGCGCTAAAGGCAACCGCGTAAGCGAACGGATGTAGAAGGTACAAACCATAACTGATGCGACCAGTGAATATCAGCGGAGTGAACGTGAGAGCGCGCCAAAAGAACGCGCGATGCGAGCGGCTCTCGGCATGCAGAGCAGTTATAAGCACACCGAGCGACAGGACTGAGAAACCAACAACATATGCTACGAACGCCCACGCCGAACGCGCACTTCCGAAAACCAATCCAACACTGACGATGAGAGAGCCCACCG
>DASQDA010000625.1:0-6790 GCA_035634435.1 Polyangiaceae bacterium | reverse complement strand
GGCCAAGCGAATTCTAGGCGGTCGCTCTCGCTGATGCTGACGGAGAAGAGTTCGTCGCCACCGGCATCTGCGCTCTAAGGTGCGTCGGAGTTACCGTCGTGGCGCTCGGGCACGCCGGTGCCGGAGATGGGGTGGTCCGCGCAACGAACGTCGGCGGGATAAGACTGCTTGACGCAACGTTCCGGTGCGCAGCCTAGCGCTTCACATGCCGATTCGAAGCTATGGAAGCAGTGGTTCGCGAGGCGAATCAAGCACGATCCGCCTCCCGGGTCCTCGCCGCCAGCGGCAGACGATGAAGCAGCCTCCGCGGGGTCCCCGATGGGCGGAGGGGCGTCCGGCGCCGCGTCACCCCGCCCGCTAGGCGGAGCGGCGGCCGGCGCCGCATCACCCCGCCCGCACCCGATCACCAGGACCAGAGCTATTAGCCCAAACCCGATTTTCAAAAGCACCTCATGTACGCCCCTGTGCCGCTACCAAATCTGGCGCACGAAAACGTCGAGCCATATGAAGAGCGCAGCACGGACTCTATCCAGGCGGTCTTGTCGTGCAAGGAAGCCCAATCCATCCGAATGCCATATTCAGCGCACCGCTGGGTGTATCCCGCTGGCGGACCGCCGTGATCACCGAGCGCGACATAGTAGCCTCCGACGTAACGGGTTGCAGGACCGCCTGAGTCGCCATCGCACGTGCGCGCGTTGTTCGTAGCGTACGCCCAGAACCACCGACCGGTGCCACTGCCCGTGGACCCAGCGACGCTGATCTGTGACCCGGCGTTGCCGCTCAACAGATCACCCGCGGGCGCTGGATCGGTTGCAACGCGCCGTCCCCAGCCCCAAATGGAGAGCGCCTCACCATTCACGGGCGCACTTGTGGCGACGCGTAGCAGTTGCTGAGAAACCGGCACGGAGCTCCAAGCGGTCGATGGAAGCGTGAGGATAGCGGCGTCCCCGACGGCACTCGCATTGGAGAAGGTCCAGGCTGGTGCCGTGTGCTCCGTCATCAATACCCAACCAGCGGGGCTGGCCGAGTCGCTCAGGCTCGTGAAGCTGCCGTAGCCTGTCTTGATGCGCACTCGGTAGTACTGGCTGCCGTAGGTATTATCGGTGCAGTGTGCCGCTGTGACGATGTGTCGACGGCTGATGAAGAAGCCCGTGCAGTAAGAACCGCCATTTCGGTAGAGCTCCACGACAGCTAGGTTCGCTGCGCTGGAATCGCCGTACCAAATGGGTTGCTCAACACTCGCCGTTGCGCCCTCGTCCGAACCGAGATCCGCCCCCTCGTTAGAGTCGACCGTACAGCTAGTAGCTCCGAGCAGTAAGCCTGCAATCGCATATGTTCGCTTCATCATCTTTTCTCCCTCCATGAACGGCGGTCGCTCCCTCTGCGGTTCCGCCGCCGATCGATTGGTACGCTTCGAAACACTTGAAGTCAAGCCGAGGCAAGCATCGTTCGGAGTGAAGCGGACAGCATCGCGTTCGCCACGCTGTTCATCTCGAACCCCAATCTCGTAACCCGCTTTCGGAGCGACCTCGCCCCATGCGACGTTCAGCGCGGCGTACACATCCAGCACGCAATGCTGCTTGTAGTCGTGCGTGTGTCGCGCGGCGCGTCCTTGGCGCAGCGGCAACGGCAACGGCGTGCGCTCAAGCGTCGTAGCCTCCGACCTCCTCAATCTTGCGCGCGTTGGCCAGCACCTCCGCTCCGGTGTGGAGCCGCGGCGTCTTGTAGTTAATGCGAGACAACGCGCGAAGGCCAACGCGCCCATCCTTGTTGTAGGCGTTCCGCCATGCCTCGGCGCAGCAGTACTTGCACCCGGGGCTGATCTTGTTGCACCCCGTGACAGGATTCCGGGTGGACTCGGTCCACTCGATCCCAGAGCCGAGCGCCATCAGCGCACCCCCTTGATGATGGTCTTGAGCAGGTGGTTCGCGATGCGCAGAGCGATGTCCTTGCCACGCTCGTTGCCCGCCGCAAGCTGATCGCCAGATTCGTTTAGGACACGCACAAGGCGCGTCGCGGTACCTGTCTCCCCCCAGATGGGAGGACCATACTCATCCCCAAGTTTCGAAGGACGTCAGCGTTCACGTACCTGAAGCTCTGCGGCGGCCGTGCATCAAGGCCCGCCGACTCGAGGCGGACGGGCGCGTCCAACCGCCAAGCCTGTCCCACCACCAGTGCGTCGCCGACAGTTGCGCCGGAGAAGTACGAGAAGAAGTCGGAATGCTCGATCCCTCCAACAGATGCGAAGTTCCTCCACAGCTCGGCAGGCGGGCCTCGGTCCACACGAGTGACCTTCAAAACACCGACTAAAGCTCCGACGGGCTGAGTGGCGTAGATGAGAATCAACTCCACAGGGCCTTTTGGCCCGGCGCGACGAAATTCCACTCGTTTTGCGCCAGACAACAGTTTTTCGGCGTATTCCGGCTTGATGGACATCAATGCTACGCGGCGAGCTGATGAATCAGCCATTCGGTGACGCCTTTCGGGATTGATGCGAACGATTGCGGAGGAGCGCGGACAACACCTGAACGTTTGATTAGCTCAAGTGACCAGGGTGTGTCAAGAATTCGGGCGAGTCTAAAAAGGACCGCGAGCACAGGCTTCCGCGCCATCTGCTCAATTTCTTCGTAGTTATAGACGGTCAGCTTGCCCACGAAACGGGCGATCTCCACGGCATCTGTGCTCACCAGAACGTCTTCTACAACGCAGACAGTCGTCACCGCTCGCAGATCATGGGACCGATAGAAAAGCAGAAAATCCCCGGGTTCCAAGCAGCGGATCATTGAGCCGCAGAGGTACGCTTTTCGGATGCTGTTTCCAAACGCGCGGCTAGTGGGCACCATACTCAGCTGCCGTTCAGCGTCGGGAAAGAGCATCTCGTGATAGCGGGGCTGGATCGGAGCGATGTAGCCTTGGACCCCGTCAATCTTCAAATGTCTTGGCCCGTATCTCACGTGGAAATCGTAAGGTTTCAGGGACGCGGAGTCCGGCGGAGGCTTCAACGCTTTTGCGAGCAATCGTTGCCCACGCACTATTCTTGCGCGTTCTTCGAAGCCGAAGTCAGCCAAGAGAGCGCAGAGTTCCTCGTGATGCGGAAGCACTTCGATGAAGGTATGGTCGAACTGATTCGCCGCGAGATACTCGAAGATCGTTTTGAGCAGCAGCTCGCCATAGCGAAACCCCAGGTGCCGATCTGAAATCTTGAACGTGCAAAGTTTCAAAACCCGCCCTGTCAGTCCGAACTCCGGCTTTGGTTCATCGTTGACGATGCAAATGCCGGCGTACGCCTGGTCACGCTCGACGAGCCAAACCGGCCGCTGTTGACGCTTACACTTCTTGAGCCACCCCTCGAAGTCCGGCTGGTACTCGGCTCGCAGTGAATCAAATATCGGGTCAGTATCCCTAAGCAGGTGTGCCGGGATGCTTCTGACGAGCGGCGGCGGTAGTGGAACGGTTGGAAACAGCGCTCGAACAGTTGACAGCGCGTCGGCAGCAGTGACTACACGTGCTCCAAGCCCGATCCGACGAGCGCGTCTCCGCATGCGCTGGTCGTGGGTAACCACGTAGTCAGCGCAATCAGCATCGAGCGCAGCTAGGATACGAAAGTCGACCTCGTCGTTGGATCCCGGCGTAGGGGTTCCTAGCTCGGCTACGAGCTCCGAACTCAGCGGCGGCGGACATGCCAGGACTTCGTACTTACCGAGAAGCGCGCGACGGAGGCTGCGTCGCTCCGGACCATATCGCGCTCCACGTCATCATACGTGCCGGGATGAATAAGCCAGCTATGTTTTCCTCGGGCGAGGGTTGCCAGCAATTCGGCGACCACTGGAGTGGCTTCTTCGACATCCTCCCGACTGGTCGGCTCCGCGGGTATGACGATGTTGGTGTCTAGTAGAAAACGCAGTTGCATCTGCAGCCAGTCAACCTGTCAACGGTTCGGAAGTAGAGCGCGTTGTGCGAACGATAACAGGTCGCAGATGCGATCGGGGGTGGTACAAAGCAGGGGGCGACCGAGTGCCGTACCGACGCGGACTGCGTGCGCTGCCTCAGCGTCTTGAAACTCAGACAAAAGCTCGGCATCGTACTCGGCCCCATCTCGGTCGCGAAGGCGCGAGCGGACGTCCTCTGTTTGGCCGCTCACCAACACAAGCGCGACCGGCTCCATCGCAGCGAAGGTGCTCAACGGGACCGCCTCGATTCTCGACTCGGTGGTCAACAAGCTAAAGTGGCCGTCCAAGATCAGGACTTGGTCGTCCAGAGCGCCCAGAGCAGCGATTAGCGCCGCCTGGTTCGCCGCGATCTGCGACACAACCTTGGTCGCGGGCTCTGAGACACCACCTCCCGCCCGGACGAGCTCGCTCGCTGATACGTGAGTGACACCCATTTCTTCAGCAACAGCACGGCATAGGGTTGTCTTGCCTACCCCGTGGATACCGCCAACGAAAATTATCCGTTTCATGCCAATCAAGAACTCCCCGCTGCGAGCATTCTACGCCATGCTGCCGTGGACCATGGGTGCGTGGTCCAGCTTCAGCTGCATCAGCCCTGACCGAGGGACCGAGGCGAGCACACTAGCGTACATGCCGGCGCTTGCCCTTTGCAATGTTGCAATGCGCCAATGCGCCGCCAGCTGGGGTTGCTCAGGCGGCCACTAGCGATTGCGTTCCGTGACAGTCGGCGTGGGCGGGGAATGTTGGCGGCCGAGCTTGCTTAGTCGGCATCGGTGGCTGCGACCGCGTTGGCAGCATTGGGCTTCCTTGCTTTCGCTTTGCTGCCGGCGCCGCGAGTCTTGGCGGTGGGGCGCCAGGCGCGCAGGTCTTGGTGGGTCAGGCCGAGCTCGGAGCACTCGGCGTTGAGGAAGGCTTCGAACTGGTCCGAAGGGCGTTCGCCGCCGAGCTCGGCACTGGGCTCGTGGTGCCACTGTTTGAGCCAGGGCAAGAGCTCGAGCAAGCCGGCAAGCATGGGCACGAGGCGCTCTTTCGCCCAGCCTTCGCGCTGCTTGCGGTCTTGGTAGAGGCCCGCCAGCGCCACTGCGCGCTGCAGGTGATCCCAGCCCGCCCAACCGTAGACGGGCTCCTTGTCTTCGTCGCTCTCACAACCCGGGTAGGAGATAAAGCGCTCTTTGGGGACGTCGAGTTTTCCGCGGAGGGCAAAGTAGAGGGGGTCCCGAAAGTCCTTCTGATCGTACTTGGGGGGTGTGGTGGGTATGGTGGCCGCGCCCTCATCTTCCCGCCGTTGCGCTTCCCAGCAGGGCTCCCAGACAGCTCGCTTCTCGAGCCCGGGTTCGGTGTGCCGCAAGGCCGCGAGGAAGGGCACTGCGTCGGCCTTCATCCCCGTTCTGCACCAGGCCAATGCGTCGCCGCCCAGGTACAGCTCGAGCGCGGCGCTCGCACGAACGCTGTCTCGCCGTAGCCAATTGAGCGCCAGCTTGGAAGCTACGTTCACGGCAGCAGGTTCAAGCAATGCTTCCAGACTCGCGAGTGCCCAGCTCTTAACGCAACGCGATGCTTCGCGGCCTGGATCAGGGAGCGTCCAGCGACGCTTGTACTGCGGCTGTTCAACCGTACGAAGGTTGGCGCAGGACTCGGTAGCGCGCATGCGAACCAACAACAACGATCCGGCGAGTTCTCCGTACGTCTCTGGCCGGCCGTTTTCCGCATACCCGTTCCTACGGAACCACTGGGTCTCTTCCGACTTCATCAAGAGCTCGAAGGGTCGATGACCCGCCGCGAGCTCTAGCGGAAACGGAGACGAAGGCCGTGGATCGATCGTGCCGAAGTCGCCGAATAGTTGGTGGCTGAGCTTGCGCTCTTCCGGGCCATGATCGCCTTCGCTAAGACCAAAGAGGGCGTAGACCTTCCAATCGATTTCCTCCTGAACCGCAACCAGGCGCCGGTGCAGGTCACGCGGAACAGTTCCAAAGTCTTTTTGTTGCGGGCCGTTGCGCGCACTCCAATGCTCCATGCAAGCCGATGGCATCGCTTCCTCAAGATGGGCCGCCAGCCGCGTCATTAGCCGCCCAAGATCAGCGAGTGATTGCCACCCCGGTGGCAGGGGGATCGACGCAATCTGGGTGCCCGAATACTCCAAAAACTGCTCCCACTCCTCTGACTTGTGTCCTTCATTCACGCCCTGCGCGCCCTTTGAATGCAGCACCTGACGGAAGAAAAACCCAGCGGTGGAGCTGTTGAGGTAGGCGAGGAGGGCGAGGTGGTCGTCTTCGGTGGCGGTTTCGGGGAGCTTGATGATGGGGGCTGAGCGGTTGAATACTTTGCCGCCGCGGTCGAGGACGAAATGGTTGTGGGTGGCGACGAAGGCGAAGGTGATGGTTAGCCCGCGAAAACGCTTGTGGAAAAACATAGAGTACGCCGTGAAAGGCAGCCCCCGCTCGGCTTGCGTCTTCCCGAACGCTACTCTCTGCATTAGCTGCGTCCGCCACGGCCACAGATACCTAGAGACTGGCTCGTCGTTCACCGGTGTGAGCGTGTCGGCATCGTAGGGCCACAGCGCCTCCACCGGCTCCGATATTGTCCAATCTCGGACGTCCTCACCAAGCACCAAAGGTCGGATGAAGTGCTGAGGAATGCGGGCTCGCTCCAGCGCCCCTCTCCCCACGAGGTACACGTCATCCTCTCGCGTGACAGCGCTCGTGCCTACGTCCGCGTCGAGATGGCTCAGGCGCTGCTCTGCTCGTGTCTCCAACAATTCTTTCAGTTCCGCAGCGCCACCTCCACCCAAGCTCCAAGGGTGTTTCGAGAGGCTGGTGCGTTCCACGTGTACAACGGAAATG
>DASQDA010000624.1:0-4615 GCA_035634435.1 Polyangiaceae bacterium | reverse complement strand
CGACGCCCTCTTCGACCACGTCCTCAGCTTCGAGGATCAACCGCCGAACGACGACCGGGTGGACGCGGAAGAGCTGAACGTCAACGCACAACACGTCGATCTGGACGAGGACGCGTTGGCAGCTCACCTGGCCGTTTCGTCGCTCGACGCGCTCGAGTCGCGCGCACGCCGCGCTGCCGCCCGCAACGCCGACGAGACGGCGGAGTCCCTTCACTAGGGCTCTGACCCAAACAAACGCGCCAGAAGCCCGAGGGGAGCCTCCCCTCCGGACGCGAGTCGCCGTCCCCTCCATTTGCGCCGAGGGCCCGCGTCCAGTACGCCATGCTCAGTTTACATGAGCGAAGAGCCTGACTTCGTCGTCGTGCGCGGCGCGCGCGAGCACAACTTGAAGAACGTGACGGTCCGCATCCCCAAGCGCCGACTGGTCGTGCTCACGGGTGTTTCGGGCAGCGGCAAGTCGTCCTTGGCTTTCGACACGCTGTATGCCGAAGGGCAACGTCGCTACGTGGAGAGTCTGTCCAGCTATGCCCGCCAGTTTCTCGGGCAGATGGAGAAGCCCAAATACGACACCATCCGCGGGCTTTCGCCGACCATCAGCATCGAGCAGAAGACCGCCTCGAGCAATCCACGCTCGACCGTGGGCACGGTCACCGAGATCCACGACTACTTGCGGGTGCTGTTCGCCAGTATCGGGGTTCAGCACTGCCCCACGTGTGGTCAGCGCGCCAGCGGGCAGACGGCGCAGCAGATTGCCGAGCAGCTGCTCGAGCAACACGCTGGCCAGCGCGTGCTCGTGCTCGCTCCGCTCGAACGTCAGCGCAAGGGCGAGCACCGTGAGCGGCTCGCGGACTTGCTCGGCCGCGGCTACGTGCGCGCCCGCATCAACGGTCAGCTCGTCAGCCTCACCGACGAGCTTCCCAAGCTCGACAAGAAGATGAAACACGACATCGATCTGGTCGTCGATCGCTTGCTCGTGAAGGCTGGCGATCGCGCGCGCCTTTCGGAGTCCATCGAGACGGGCCTGCGCGAGGGCGGCGGTATGCTGGTGGTGGCTCCGGAGAGCGGCCCCGAGCGCGCGTTCAGCGAGCGAACGGCGTGCCCCGCGTGCGGCATCTCGTTTCCCGAGCTCGCGCCGCCGGTTTTCTCCTTCAACTCGCCGCTCGGGTTTTGTAGCGAGTGCAACGGCCTTGGCTCGCGTCCCGAGATGGACCCCGAGCTGGTCGTTCCAAACCCGAATCTATCAATCCGCGGCGGAGCCATCGCCCCCTGGGCCGCCGCCATGACGCGGGGCGAGGGCTGGACCTCGAGCACGGTCGACTGGGTGGCTCGACGCTTCGGCATCGATCTGGACAAACCCTGGAACAAGCTGAGTCGCGCACAACGCGATGCGGTCCTGCTCGGCTCCAAGCGCGGCAAGAGCGAGTGGGAGGGGCTCGTCAATCAACTGATGCGACGCCTCAAGAGCACCGGCAGCGAGGAGATGAAGCAGTACTACTTGCGCTTCTTCTCGAACAAGCCGTGTCCTGCTTGTCGCGGTGCCCGACTGCGACCGGAAAGCCGCGCCGTGCGAGTGCACGGTCTGAGTATCGATCAGCTCTCGGCGTATCGCATCGAGGAGGCCGACGCTTGGGTTCGCAAGCTGCCGCTCGGCGGCTCCGAGGCTCGCATCGCCGAGGAGCTGCAGAAGGAAATCGGCTCGCGTCTCGGCTTCCTGGTCAACGTTGGCCTGGGGTATCTCACCCTCGACCGTGCGGCGGCAACGCTGTCGGGCGGCGAGAGTCAACGCATCCGCCTCGCCTCCCAGATTGGGTCCGAGCTGACGGGCGTTATTTACATCCTCGACGAGCCTTCGATCGGACTGCATCAACGGGACAATCGGCGCTTGCTCGACACGCTCAAGGCGCTGCGCGACATGGGCAACTCGGTGATGGTGGTCGAGCACGACGAGGAGACCATGCTCGAAGCCGATCACCTGATCGACTTCGGGCCGGGTGCGGGTGAGCTCGGTGGTCACGTGGTGGCTGCGGGCACCCCGGCGGAGGTCATGCAGCAGGAAGCATCGTTGACCGGCGCCTTCCTCTCGGGGCGCAGGCGCATCGAAATGCCGACCCAGCGCCGCGCCGGCAACGGGCAGTTCCTTTCCGTGCTTGGCGCCCGCGAGCACAATCTGGCGAACATCGACGTGCGCTTCCCGCTCGGCTGTCTGGTGGCGGTCACCGGCGTCAGCGGCGCGGGCAAATCGACCCTCGTCAACGGCATTCTGTATCCGGCTTTGGCCCGTGCTCTGCACGACGCGCGCGAGCCGGCAGGCGCTCACCGCGGGCTACTGGGGCTCGAGCACGTCGACAAGGTCATCGCCATCGATCAGAAGCCCATCGGGCGTACCCCACGCTCGAACCCCGCCACCTATACCAAGGTGTTCGACGCGATTCGCGAGCTCTACGCATCGCTCCCCGAAGCGCGCACTTACGGCTACGACGCGGGTCGCTTCTCGTTCAACGTCAAAGGGGGGCGCTGCGAGGCCTGCGCCGGTGACGGGTTGCGCAAGGTGGAGATGCACTTTCTTCCCGACGTCTACGTCACCTGCGAGGTGTGCGCCGGGCGGCGCTTCAATGACGCCACGCTGCGTGTCACGTACAAGGGCAAGAGCATCGCCGATACGCTCGAGCTGAGCGTCCGTGAAGGGCTCGAGCACTTCGCGGTGCACACCAACATCGTGCGCGGGCTCGCCACGCTTTCCGACGTGGGGCTTGGTTACGTGAAAATCGGGCAACCTTCGCCCACGCTCTCCGGTGGTGAGGCGCAGCGCATCAAGCTGGCTCGGGAGCTCTCCCGCGCGGGTACCGGCCGCACCGTCTACATCCTCGACGAGCCGACCACCGGGCTCCACTTCGCGGACGTCGAGCGGCTGCTCGGCGTGCTGTCGCGTCTGGTTCTGCTCGGCAACACGCTGATTGTCATCGAGCACAACCTGGACGTCATCGCGCACGCAGATTGGGTGGTCGATCTGGGTCCCGAAGGCGGCGCCGCGGGCGGGCGCGTCGTCGCGGAGGGCACGCCCGAGCAGGTCGCTTCGGTCACGGCCAGTCATACGGGCCACTACCTCGCCAAGCTGATTGCCGCCCGCCACGGGGGCGCGCCACAGCCAAGCGGAGAGGCCAGCCCGCGCACGCGCGGTCGAGTGAGCGCAGCGCGGGCCTGAGCCGACGGCAGGCGCTCAGCGCGGCGGTTTGCTCGTCGCGCTGCTGACGCCGCGTACGCGATCGACGTGCGGGCTGTCCGGATGACGACTGACGAACTCGCGGGCAAGCGAGGCGGCACGGGCCTGCTGACCGCTGCGACTGAGCGCCTCGACGCGCAGGACGCTCGCTTCCTGCTGAAACGCACCCCCCGGGAAACGTTCGCGGTAACGAGTGAGCTCCGCCAGCGCACGCCGAGGCTCATTGCTCTCGAGAGCAGCGCGCGCGCGGTCCAGTAGACGGATCTCGTCGCGCAGATCCTCCCTGGACGCCGCTCCGGCGCCTGGCCGCGACGGAACCCTCGGTGCTCGTGCACTGGTCGGGCTGGGCGCCGGGCTTCGTGCCGCCTCGCCTTCCGAAGCAGGCGACTCCGGCGAGCTGGGCTGCGCCGAGCTGGGCTGCGCCGACCCGGCAAGGCCGCCCTCGACCGGAGGGGCAGGGGGAGCAACGCCGAGGGGCGTCCCGGGTAGCGTCTGCAGGGGCACAGCCGGCCGTGGCTCGTGCGACGAGTCGCCCATGCCCGTGGCGATCAGCGTGACGACTGCCAGCTGCGCGAGCAGCGAAGCAGCCGCCTTGAAGCCAATCAGCGACGCACCTACGCCGATCGCGCCCTGCATCCGCCGCGTCAATGCGGGCGACGGCCGCTCCCGTGCCACCGCCTGCAGCAACTGGCGTTCGAGCCCAGTGCCTCCGCCTCTCAGCAATCGTTTCGGGTCCCTCACGGCTTTACCTCCCCATACAGCGTGCGCTCCAGCCGCGCGACCCCTGCTCGGAACGCTTCGCGCGCACGGCGCAAGCGCGATGCCGCCGTGCCAACAGGGATGCCAATCATCCTGGCGATTTCTGGAGTGGACATACCCTCTAACTCGAACAACACAAAAACGGTGAGGAGGTCTGGGTCGAGCTTTGACAGCACCCGGTCGGTGAGCTCGATGGCCCGCTGGCGATCCGTAGCAGCATCGGCGGCGACTGTGAGGTCGGCGTGCAAGTCCATGTCCTCCTCGAGCTGCCAGCGCCGGTTGGTGCGCGAGGCCGTGCGCGCCAGACGCAGGGCGGTCCCGAACAGAAACGCGCGCTCGCTGCCCGCCCGGATATCGTCGAGCCTCTCCGCCGCGATGAGAAACGCCTGTTGCGTGGCGTCAGCCGCGCCCTCCGGGCTCAAACCCAAGCGTCGCAGCGTCCGCCACACCAGCTCGTGATGTGCCTTGAACATCCGCTCGAGGCGTGCGCGCCCGGTTGCGGTTGCGGTCATGGGTAAGGTCCCCTCGACCGCCAGGACGGACGCAGTCGACATGCTGCCCTTCTATGCGCGGCGTGCCCCCGAACGATCACGGAAATCGGAGCCCAACGCCCAGGCCAGCGCCCACCACCATCGC
>DASQDA010000623.1:0-4520 GCA_035634435.1 Polyangiaceae bacterium | reverse complement strand
CCTGAAACATCAGACTTGCGGCTCCGGGCACTGAACGTATGCTCCACCTCTTGAGCGGCGAGACAGCGGCTTCGTATCAGGCACTGGTGAGTCAGGCGCGCTGTCTGGGCGCCTCAGTCGCGCAAGCTCCGCAAGAGCGGTTGGCGGCGCGGCTCGAGATGCAGCCGCCACAGCAAGGTTGAGGGCGTGATTTCGCGCAGGAGGTCTGCGCGAGCGCGTCGAATTTGCATTGAAACGGACGAGAACGGAGGCACGAATGGCGCAATCGACAATCGTAGGTCAGGACGATCGGACAGTGAAGGCCACGAGCCAGACCGCCGAGCCGCAGGGCTCGAAACGCACGCCGTCCAAGCGCCCCAAGAAGGGCCTTAACGTCGAGCGCCGCTACACCGATCCGAACGTCGATGCCTTCGATAGTCTGGTGTGGGAGAGCCGCCAGAGCGTCATCACCAATCCCGACGGCTCCGTCGTCTTTAAGATGGAAGGGGCGGAGGTTCCGGCGAAGTGGTCGCAGCTAGCCACCGATATCGTCGTATCGAAGTACTTCCGTAAGGCGGGGCTTCACGGCGACAAGGCCAAGGGGGAGACCAGCGTCCGTCAGGTAGTCCAGCGCATCGCGCACAGCATTCGCATGTCCGGCGAGCAGCTCGGCGGGTACTTCGCTAGCAAGAAGGACGCGGACACCTTCGAGGCCGAGCTCTCGTGGATGATGGCGAACCAGTACGGCGCATTCAACTCGCCGGTGTGGTTCAACTGCGGTCTGTTCGACGCTTACGGGATCACCGGGTCTGGCGGCAACTGGGGCTGGAGTGAAGAGCAAAGCGCCATCCTCGAAACCGAGAACGCCTACCGTCAGCCCCAGTGCTCGGCGTGTTTCATCCAGTCCGTCGATGACGATCTGATGGGCATTTATGAGCTCGTGAAGTCCGAGGCCAGGCTGTTCAAGTACGGCTCCGGGACGGGCAGCAACTTCAGCAAGATCCGCGGCAAGCAGGAGAAGCTCTCCGGTGGCGGGACCTCGAGCGGCCTCATGAGCTTCTTGGAAGTCTTCGATCGCGCAGCGGGAGCCACCAAGAGCGGCGGCACCACGCGACGGGCAGCAAAGATGGTCTGCCTCGACGTCGACCACCCGGAGATCGCCGACTTCGTCACCTGGAAACAGCGCGAGGAGAAGAAGGCCAAAGCGCTCATCGCGGCCGGTTACGACAGTGATTTCAACGGTGACGCCTACCGCACCGTCAGCGGCCAGAACTCGAACAACTCCGTGCGCGTCACCGACGAGTTCATGCGTGCCGCCCTGAGCGACGGCAAGTGGCAGACGCGAGCCCGCACCACCGGTCATGTGGTCGACACGTACGAGGCTGCCGGGCTTTGGAACAAGATCGCCGAGGCAGCCTGGGCGTGTGCCGATCCGGGCGTGCAATACGACAGCACGATCAATCGCTGGCACACCTGCCCGAACAGCGGACGCATCAACGCGTCGAATCCCTGCTCCGAGTACATGTTCCTGGATGACACGGCGTGCAATCTGTCCTCCTTGAACCTGACCAAGTTTTTGAATCAGGACGGCAGCTTCGACATCGATGGCTATCGCCACGCCGTTGGAATCTTCTTTTTGGCGCAAGAGATCTTGGTCGACTACTCGAGCTATCCGACCAAGAACATCGCGCAGAACTCGCACGATTACCGTCCGCTCGGCCTCGGTTACGCGAACCTTGGCACGGTGCTGATGCTGCTGGGTATCCCCTATGACTCCGATCAGGGTCGAGCCATCGCAGGCGCGCTGACGGCTATCCTTTGTGGGCACGCGTACCGGACGAGCGCGCGCATCGCGAGCTCCAAAGGGCCCTTTTCTGGCTTCTTCAAGAACCGTGAACCGATGCTGCGGGTCATGCGCATGCATCAGGACGCCGCCTACGCGATTCACCGCGACGCGTGCCCGGACATTTTGTGGCGTGCGGCGTGCGAGGACTGGGACGAAGCGGTCAAGTTGGGCGAGGCCTTTGGCTACCGCAACGCACAAGCCACGGTGCTCGCGCCGACGGGCACCATCGGTCTCCTGATGGATTGCGACACCACCGGTATCGAGCCGGACTTCGCGCTGGTGAAGTTCAAGAAGCTGGCTGGTGGCGGTTACTTCAAGATCGTCAATCAATCGGTGCCGGAGGCCCTGCGGCGGCTCGGCTACTCCGAGGTGCAGATCCAGGAAATCGTGGCTTTCGTATCTGGCACCAACACGCTGCTGGGAGCGCCGCACGTGAGTCGGGCCAGTCTGAAGGCCCGCGGTTTGCTCGACGACGAGCTCGGTAAGATCGAGAACGCGATCCCGGGGGTCTTCGACCTACAGCTGGCTTTTGCGCCTTGGGTAGTGGGCAAAGAGGCGTACGAGCGGCTCGGCGTCACCCCTGAAAAGATGGCGCAGCCGGGCTTTAATCTGCTCAAGTACCTGGGCTTTTCCGAGAGCGAAATCCAGGAGGCCAACGACGTCATCATCGGTCGCATGACCATCGAGGGCGCTCCTTACCTGCGAGCGGAGCACGAGGCCGTGTTCGATTGCGCCAACCGCTGTGGGCGCACGGGACAGCGCTATCTCGCCCCGATGTCCCACGTGAAGATGATGGCGGCCGCGCAGCCTTTCCTTTCAGGTGCCATCAGCAAGACCGTCAATCTGCCGAACGACGCCAGCGTGGACGAGGTACGGCAGATCTACGAAGACGGCTGGAAGCTCGGTCTCAAGGCAGTCGCCTTGTACCGGGATGGCTGCAAGGCATCGCAGCCGCTTTCCACGTCGAGCAAAGATCGCAACGAGGTCATCCCCGAGACAGAGGCGCGCCTGGCGCAGGTGTCCGCGGTGCTCGACCACGCCACACGTCCCGAAGGACTGCGGGTGCGGCTACCGAAGAAGCGTCGTGGTTTCACCCAGGAAGCCCACGTGGGCGGTCACAAGGTGTTCTTACGCACGGGTGAGTAC
Organism: Polyangiaceae bacterium; assembly: GCA_035634435.1. Taxonomy (GTDB): domain Bacteria; phylum Myxococcota_A; class Polyangia; order Polyangiales; family Polyangiaceae; genus PMG-095. The sequence continues at coordinate 1,549 of DASQDA010000623.1, read as the reverse complement.
GAGGACGGAGCGCTTGGCGAAATCTTCATCGATATGCACAAGGAGGGCGCCGCCTTCCGCTCGCTGATGAACTGCTTCGCTATGTCCGTATCCATCGGTTTGCAGTACGGCGTGCCGCTCGAGACGTTCGTCGAGCAGTTCACCTTCACGCGCTTCGAGCCTCACGGCGTTGTTCAAGGGCACCCGAACATCAAGTTCGCCACGTCGATCGTCGACTACATATTCCGCGTGATCGGCGTCGAATATCTGAAGCGTTATGACTTCGCTCAGGTAAAGCCGGCCGAGGAGTTGGCGAGCATCGAGGATCCGACCGCACCGAAGCTCATCGCCGTCGAGGTGACTCCCGCGCCCGCCGCTCTCCCCCAGGTTGGGCAGAGCAGCACCGCCGGATACGAGGCCCATGGTGCGCTGGACGCTCAGCTGGAAGAAATGATGGGCGACGCTCCAGTGTGTGACGGGTGTGGGCACATCACCGTGCGCAATGGGGCCTGCTACAAGTGCCTCAACTGCGGCAACTCGATGGGCTGCAGCTGAACACCGACATCGGTTCTCAGCCGCGCCTACGCCCCTAGCGTGACCCCCACCACTGATGCCTGCAGCGGCCCCGGAGCTCGGTTCCGGGGCGCTGTGGGTCCCAATCGGCGCAATCGTGGATGCAGCGGCTTTGGGCGACCCGCCCGCCGACCAGGCTTGCCCGGATGCGTCATGACAGAAGGCGTAGAAGTTCCGCGACGGCCCGAGTAGAACAGAGCATCAGCGGGTACCGAGCCCGCGTCGGAGATGTTCATGAAGCAGACGACGAAAGCCCAAGTGCTTGCTCCCCTGTTGCTGTCCGCACTCGTGCCGCTCGTCGCAAGCGGCGTCGTGGCATGCAAGAAGGACGAGCCACCTCCGCCCTTGCCGTCCGCAACCCCGGCCACCACCGCGGCGCCGACGGCTCCCATCGAGCTCGTCCCGGAAGAGTTGCCGGCGGCGTCCGCGTCCGCCAGTGCCTCAGCTCCACGCCCGGGTGGGGGTAGCGCGAGCTCGCTGAAGAAGTGCTGCTCCGCTCTGACGCAAAATGCGCAGAGCGCGCCCGAGCCGAACAAGACCTACATGCTGCAGGCCGCCGCGGTTTGCAACGCGGCCGCAGGCGCTGGGCAGGCTTCCGGCGCCGCCTTGGCACCCATCAATGCGGCGCTGCGCGGTGCCGGCATGCCAACCGCTTGTAAATGACAAGCCGCGAGCTCGCCTAGCAACCGCGAGCTCGCTTCCTCGCGGGTTGCGCCGCGATCGCTCATCGCTGCGGCACGCGCCGCGAGCGGGAGCCGCGCCGCTGGTCGAAGTGGTCGAAGCCCGCCACCAGACGTTTCTCGATACCGCCCGTGCTCTTCAGCCCGACACCGCGGCCTCGAGCGATGCGACCAATCACCCGCACGCCGCGCGGGCGCTTGCCGGCCGCGCCGGTGGCGAGGAGCGCGTAATCTTCTCCGCCGAACAGCGAAAGCTCCAAGGCGTCCCGCTGTAGAAGCGCGGCCGCCTGCAACAGGTCGTCGGACAACCCGGCGAC
>DASQDA010000622.1:0-7914 GCA_035634435.1 Polyangiaceae bacterium | reverse complement strand
TCACCACGCGCGCGCGAGCTCGCATGGCAGCTCTCGCTCTCCGGTCGGCCCCGCGACCTCGTGCAGCGGGCGCTCGAAGAGCCCAACACCAGCGCTTGAAGCGCCGACACGGGGGTGCAGATTTGGGTTTGCTCGCGCGACGCAGACCGGACGCAGGGGCAATGCGTCAGCTTCAGCGGCGATAACCAGCGGCCTACATGGACCCACTCAAGTTGCTGCGCGCGGGTGCCGTTGCCAGATACGGATGACCGCGCTGCTACTCAAACTTCACGACATGCGGATACCCCTGAGGTTGGGCGAGACGCTGCTAGGCAGGAGCCCTTACTGCTCGATCGTCCTGAATGACCCTCTGGTTTCCCGCCAGCATGCGGCGCTGCACATGACGAGCGAAGGCCTGAGCATCGAAGACCTGGACAGCCGCAACGGCACGCGCGTCAACGGTGAGCTGGTGCGCGCCAAACGCGGCCTGGTCGCCGGTGATACCATCGAGCTCGGGCGGCAAACCCTGAACGTGGAGGTCAGCTCCCGCGCCGACGGCCCGGCGACGCGTACCTTATCGCGGACGGGCGACTTCGCCCCGTTCGCGCTGGAAGCCCCCACCCATGCGCGGGACAAGCCCGGAGCCGGGCGAGCCGAAGGGGACGAGGAGCCGACGCTCGAGCGGGCCGCTCCCGAGCTGCCGGCCTTTCCCTCCGCCTGAACCAGACGCCCGGGAACGCGCTCAACCGGGCGAGCGTCGTCTCACGACGCCGCTTGCGCCCGCTCGAGCAGGGTGCCGATTGGCGGGGCGCCCTCGGCCTTGACCTCGACACTGAAAAGCTCGCGGGGCGAGCCAACGCGCCGAAGCTCGAACGCCGTCGTACCGTAGAGTGGCTGCAGGGCTTCGCGTAGCTCGGGCAAACAGCGTTCGAACGTCGCATCGGTGTTGGGAGCCGCCAGCCGGTCGGCAACGCGCACGAGCAGCTCGTCTGGACGGAATGCCAATGCGTGACGCACAGCTGGCTCTCGCTGCAGGTGTGCGCAAGCCGTCAAGGCGCTACGCAACGCCGACTTCAAGCCGGAGGCGCCCGCGTTCCCGTCGCGTTTGCGCGCATAGAGAAGGCCCAGCCGCCCAGCCGCGCGATCGAGCACGTAGTCCGCCGCATGCCCGATGAGCACCACGTCGGGCCCGGCCGTGACGTGGGAGTAGTCGACCACGTCGATCAACAGCTCGCCCAGCAAGTTCTCGCGAATCCAGCGGTGAAATACCGGGATGTACTCTTCGACGTTCACGCTGTCGTTCGCGAAAACCTTAACTTGATACTTACTCGGTTGCATCGTTCGATCCATCACGGTACCGCCGAGCCAATACGGCTGTAGGCCTGGTGCGCGGCGTCCACGAAGAGCTGCGCTTCTTCGATGAGCTGGTGAGCGGCGTCCTTCGACTGCTGGCGCTTCGCCCCGTCTTCATGCGCCCGGAACAGGTACTGCGCGAACTTGCCGCCGGCGAAAGGGTCCCAGAACACCTTCGTGTCGACCATGTGCGTGCGAAACTCACGCACGATCTCGTCCGGGTCTTCGCTCAAGTTCTCGTTCTGCTGACGCGTGAGCGCACGCGCCGCCTGCAACATGGCGCTGTAAGCACGCGCAGCGGCGTCGCCTGTCTTGCCCTCGTCGAGCAGCACCTGCGCTTCGAAAACCTCGCGTTCGCTGGCGGCCAGGCCGAACTGGACGAACGGCACGACCTCGCCCGCGCACTCGCCGACGCCCATGTCGCCGATGGTGTATTCCCGCGGGTCGCCCCAGTCCGAATAGAAGCTGGGATCCTCCTCGTAGCTCGGCACGGTCGAGAGATCCTCGATGAGCTTCTTGATCTCTTTTTTGCCGACGCGCTCCACGAACTTCGGAAAGGTCTCACCCTGTTCCTTGCGCTGCACGTAGGCGTCGGTGATGCGTTTCACTGCATCGGGTACGCGCTTCGAGGGAATGGCGCCGAGCGCCATGCCGTACGAACGCGCATTGCCCGCAAGCTCGCCGCCGATGACGAGCTGGAAGTGAGGCACGCGCCGCCCGCCCACGTTGCGACTGACACCGAGGAAGCCCAGGTCGGCCACGTGATGCTGACCGCAGGAGTTGAAGCACCCGCTGCACTTGATGTGCAGGGCTTGCGCGGCAGGGTCGAGCGGAGTCTCGAGGACGCTCAGCCGTCGTCGCAGCTCGCTCGCCAGACCACGCGACGACGAAATGCCCAGCTTGCAGGTGTCGGTCCCTGGGCACGAGGTGACGTCGGTGATGGTGTCGGCGCCGGGATCGCCGAGCCCGATGGCGCAGAGCTCACTATAGAGCGCCGGCAGATCGCTCTCGGAGACCCAGCGGAACAGCAGGTTCTGGTCCACGGTCGTACGCAGCGCGTCACCGGTGTAGCGGCGCGCCAGGTCGGCAATCGCGCGGCCCTGCGACGGAGTAAAGTCGCCGAGCGGGAGCGTGATGGTGGCGATGGCATAGCCGGCCTGCCGCTGGGGTCGGACGTTGGTGCGGCGCCAGGCCTCGAAACCCGGCGGAAAGCCGCCGTCGGCGAGCTTGGAGGGCGGCTTCAGGGGCTGCTCGTCCGTCTTGTGCAGCTCCGCGAGGAAGGCGGTCCAGCGGGGATCGGGCCGCAGCTTGGCTCGCTCTTCCAGCGTCAGCCGACGGAACTCGTCCATGCCGAGCTTCTTGACCAGGAACTTGATGCGAGCGCGAGCTCGGTTGTCCTTTTCGCCGAGCCGCCCGAACACGCGGCACACCGCCTGCGTCATCGGAAGCAGCTCTTCCTCGGGTAAAAAGTCATCGAACAGCTGCGCCATGTAGGGGACCGCGCCGAGGCCGCCGCCCACGTAAAACTCGAAGCCGCGCTGCACTTCGCCGTCGACGACGCGCTGCTTCGCGATGCAGCCCAGGTCGTGAAAGTTGGTCAAGCCGCAGGGGTTGTCCTTGCAACCAGAGAAGGCGATCTTGAATTTCCTGCCGAAGTCCTGGGTGTCATCGTGGCCCAGCAAGAAATAGGTGATGGCGTCTGCATACGGCATCACGTCGAAGGTCTCTTCGTTGCAAACGCCCGCAAAGGGGCACGCGGTGACGTTGCGCACCGAGTTGCCGCAGGCTTCGCGCGTGGTGATGCCAACCGCTCCCAGACGACGCATGAGGTCCGGCGTGTCTTCGATGTGAATGAAGTGGAGCTGAATGTCCTGACGGGTGGTGACGTGCAGAATCTGGTCCGAGTATTCCTCGGCGAGCTCCGACAACACGTCCAGCTGATCAGCGGACATCTTGCCCATCGGGATCTTGATGCGCTGCATTCCCGGGGCGTCCCACAGCGTGACGGGGCCCTTGGTCAGCTCACCGCTCGGGTACGCCAGCGCTTGCGTCTTCTCGCCGTCGTTGCGCTGCCCGTTGTCGTAGCGCTGCCCGTAGGTGCCGCGGCGCAAGCGGGTTTCGGCAAACAGCCGCTCCTCGACCTTGCCCTTTTTGCGCAGCTCGATCTGCGTCTCGTAAATGTCGATTTCCCGCGCCCAATCGTCGCGGATATGCCCCTCGAGCGCTTGTTTCCAGGTAGAAGCGGACGTCATGTTCGGTGCTCCGGCCTCGAACCCTATCCGAGCTCGGGCTCCCGTTGTACCCGCAATTTCCGATATGACAAGTCGGGAACAGCGTTAACGTCGGCCAAAGCTCGGATTTACGCGCCACGCCGCACCCGTGTTAGACGAGCACCGAGCGCTGATCGGCGCGCCGTTGCTCTCGTGCCAGGCGCTGGCCGGTGCGGCAAGCCGAGCATAGAGTCAGCCACCCAGGTAGCTTGGATGTCCTCAAAGACCTACGTCACTTCCACCGAGGCGGTCCACGCCGGCGCACCATCGAGCCGACCTCACGCGGCGCTCTGTGGTGCCGTAGTCCAGACCGCAACTTACACCTTCGAGGACACGGCGACGCTCGAGCGTTACATGCGCGGAGAGGACCCCGATCCGCATCGCGAAGAGTACGGGCGCTATGGTAACCCAACCGTGCACGAGCTCGAGCGGCGCGTTGCCGAGCTCGAGCTCGCGGAGGACGCCGTGGCCTTCGCGAGCGGCATGGCGGCCACGACTAACGCGCTGTTCGCCTTGCTGAAGGCCGGCGACCATGTCGTGCTGTTTCGCGACTGCTACCGCCGCACGCGACAGTTCATCACGCAATTTCTGCCGCGTTTCGGCATCGAGCACACCATCGTCCCCTCGGGCGATCTGGACGCCCTGGCCGAGGCCCTGCGCCCCAGCACGCGCCTGATCGTCAGCGAGTCCCCCACTAACCCGTTCCAGTACTGCGTCGATCTGGAGAAGCTTTCGCGCATCGCCAAGTCCCGTGGGCGCATCCGAACGCTGGTGGATTCCACGTTGGCGACCCCTTACAACTCGCGTCCGCTGGAGCTCGGCATCGACCTGGTCGTGCACAGCGCCACCAAGTACCTGGGCGGTCACAACGACGTGCTCGGCGGGCTCGTGACGGGACCGAGTCACCTGGTCAGCCTGATGCGCGACGCTCGCGGCGTGCTCGGCAGCGTGCTCGACCCACACGCGGCATTCCTCTTGATGCGCGGCCTCAAGAGCTTGGCTCTGCGTGTGGAACGCCAGAACACGACCGGCCTCGCGGTAGCCAAGGCCCTCGAGGGGCACCCGCGCGTCAGTCGCGTGTTTTACCCGTTGCTCGAGAGCCATCCCTCCTACGCCGTGGCGCGGGCTCAGATGCGTGGCGGCGGTGGAATGGTGAGCTTCATCGTGCAGGGCGGCCGAGCTGCAGCCTCGCGCGTGGTCGATCGCTGCAAGATCGCAAAGATTGCCGCTTCCTTCGGGGGCGCCGAAACCTTGATCGATCAACCCGCGATCATGAGCTACTTCGAGCTCTCCGACGAGGAGCTGCAGCGGATCGACATCGATCCTGCCCTCGTGCGCTTTTCCGTCGGAATCGAGGAGACCGAAGACGTGGTGAGCTCGATCTTGAGCGCGCTTTCGGACTGAGCTCGGCTTAGAACTCCGCGGGGTCGGTGTGCACGCCGAAAACCTCGCGGAGCACGTCACAGATCTCTTGCTCGGTGCAGTACACCCGCGCAGCGGCGATCACCGGGGGCACCAGGTTGTTGCCGTCACGCGCCGCCCGACGCACCGCCTCGAGCGCCTCGACCACCTGGCTGGGGCTGCGCCCTGCCTTCATGGATCCGAGGGCGGCCAGCTGACGCCGCGCCACGTCCTCGTCGATGCGCAGCACCGGGATCTCCACCTGCTCGTCCTGACAGTGCACGTTGACCCCCACCACCTTACGCTGCCCGGAGTGCAGCTTGCGCTCGAACTCGTAAGCGCTCTTGCCGATTTCGCGCTGCGGATAGCCGGACTCGATCGCGTTCAACATGCCGCCCATGGCATCGACGCGCGCAATGATGTCGAGCGCTTCCTGCTCCAATCGGTCGGTGAGCCACTCCACGTAGTAGGAGCCCGCCAGCGGATCCACCGTGTTGGCCACGCCGGTCTCGTGCAGCAGGATTTGCTGGGTACGCAGCGCGATCATGGCTGCCTGCTCCGTGGGCAGGGCGTACGTTTCATCCAGAGAGTTGGTGTGCAGCGACTGCGTGCCGCCCAGCACCGCGGCCAGGGCCTGCAGCGCCACCCGCGCCACGTTGTTGTACGGTTGCTGCGCGGTCAGTGACACGCCGGCGGTTTGCGCGTGCGTGCGCAACTTCAAGCTGGCATCGAGCTTCGGCGCGAAGCGCTCGCGCATCAGGCGCGCCCACAGCCGTCGCGCGGCCCGGAGCTTGCAAATTTCCTCGAAAAAGTCGTTGTGCACGTCGAAGAAGAAGCTGAGCCGCGGAGCGAACTCGTCGACCGGCAATCCCCGCTCGACACACGCCTCCACGTAGGCGAGGCCGTCTGCGATCGTGAAGGCGAGCTCCTGCGCGGCCGTCGCTCCGGCTTCGCGAATGTGATAACCGCTGACCGAGACGCTATTCCAGCGCGGCATCTCGCGCGAACAGAACGCGATCATGTCCGTCACGATGCGCATCGCCGGCCGCGGCGGAACGAGCCAGGCGTGCTGCGCGATGAACTCCTTGAGGCAGTCGTTCTGGATGGTGCCGGCAAGCGCTGCGCGGGGAACGGAGCGCACGTCCGCGAGCGCCACGTAGAATCCGAGCAACACCAGGGCGGGGCCATTGATGGTCATGGACGTGGTCACGCGATCCAGCGGGATGGCGGCGAAGAGCTGGTCCATGTCCTGCAACGAGTCGACGGCTACCCCGCACACGCCCACCTCACCGAGCGATCGCGGTGAGTCGGAGTCGTAGCCCATCAAGGTGGGGAAATCGAAGGCCGTCGAGAGCCCCGTCTGACCCTGCCCCAGCAGGAAGCGAAAGCGACGGTTGGTGTCCTCGGCGGTGCCGAAACCCGCGAACATGCGCATCGTCCAGGGACGCCCGCGGTACATGTCGGGATGTACACCGCGCGTGAACGGATAGGCGCCCGGCTCACCCAGATCGCCCTCGGGGTCGCGCTTGGCGTCGGTTGCATTCAAAGACGCTGGGACCTCGATGCCGCTCCAGGTTTCGCGTCGCGAGGTGGCAGCATCGGCCAACCCGGAGCCGCTGCCCGCGGCACGTGTGGGGTCCGCGTCCGGAGGCGGGGAGGATCGCTCGTTCATGGGTTGCTCAGCCGTCCGCACGGCTGCTCGAGCATAGCACTGGTGTGCTACCCAGCGCCTCGAACGCTGAAAAGGCGAGAGCTCGATCGCCTCATGCGCAGCGCGGAGGCGCCGCTGGGCGGAGGCGCTTGACGCCACCATTGTTATAATTAAATTATAACAATGCTCGTTCGCGTGGCGCCCGGCAACGACACGCCCCTCTACGAGCAGATCGCCGCTCAGCTGCGGCGCGCGATCAGCGAGGGCAAGGTGAAGCCGGGCGAGCGTCTCCCGTCTGCGCGGGAGCTGGGCGAATCGCTCGCCGTGCACATGCACACGGTGCTCCGCGCGTACGACGAGCTGCGGGAGGAAGGGTTGCTCGACGTGCGTCCGGGCCGCGGCGTGGTCGTGCTCGGCAGCGGCCGATCGCGCGCTCGCCTGGTGGAGCTCGCGAAGGCGTTTCTGTCCGAGGGCGTGCGCCAGGGTTTGGACCTGAGAGAGCTGCGCAAGCTGTTGGGAGAGGTGTGATGGCGGACGAAAAACGTTTTCAAGCGGTGGCCAGTAGTCATCGCCCGCGTGTGGCCTGGTGCCGCCGTCGCGCCGCTGGTGCTCGCCTGGCAGAGGCTGCCCGATGTGCTGGCGACGCACTGGCAGGCGAGCGGCACCCCCGATGGAAACCTGGCAAAAGGGGTGGGTGGCGGCCCTGATTCACGGCGACTGGGGTAACCGCGGCAGTGCGTGGCTGGCCGGACGCGCGGCCATTGTCGCGCGCTCCGGCTCAGCGCTGCGCCTGTCACTGGCGCCCGGCAAGACCTTGACGATCAGCGTGGACGACGCGGAGAGCGCCGCCCAGCTGATCAACGCCTTCGTCTTGCGCCGCTCGGCTGTCTCGGAGTCGGCCGCCGTGTCGCCGTAAAGCGCAGCGTCAGCGCTCGCGCGCCTCAATCGGGAATCGTTCCGAACTTGCCCTGGCTGACGTCCAGCATCGCCTGCCGGATCTCCTGAACGCTGTTCATCACGAAGGGACCGTATTGCACGATCGGCTCGTTGATGGGCTCGCCCGAAAGCAAGATGACGTGCGCGTCTTCCTCGGCGTCGAGCGCCACCAGCTCGCCGTCATTGGCAAACAGCACGAGCTCGCCGGCGCTCGCGCTCCGCTGGCCTGCGCGCAGTCGCCCCTCCACCACGACCGCGAGCGCATTGTAGCTACCCGGCAGCCGGACGGGGACCTGCTCACCGGCACGCAGCTGGATATCGAGC